>DAINPX010000514.1:0-1230 GCA_036743235.1 Melioribacteraceae bacterium | reverse complement strand
GTTTGAGTTTGGGTCTAATTTAGATGAAGCTACTAATGATATCCGTTCTGCCTTGGAATTTACAAAACGAAATTTACCTGATGATGCTGAAGATCCTACAATATTTAAGTTTAGTACCAATATATTTCCAATAATGTTTATTGCTGTTCAGGCAAAAGATAGCTACATCGGATTAAATAAAATAGTAGAAAATGAAATATTAGATCCATTAAAACGTGTAAATGGAGTAGGAACTGTTCAGGCATTTGGTGGTCCTGTAAGGCAAATATTAATTCATGTTGATGAAAAAAAGCTTGAAGCTTATAATATTTCTGCTTCTCAAATAGGACAGGTGTTACAAAGTGAAAACGTAAACCTGCCATCGGGTACTATTAAAATGGGAGATATGGAATATAATTTACGAGTACCCGCCGAATTTACAGATGCAGATGAAATAAAAAATTTAGTTTTAGGTACACAAAACGGTAAACTAATATATGTTAAAGATGTTGCTGAAGTTAAAGATAGTCTAAAGGATAGAACAATTAATGTTAGGTTAAATAGCGGAAAAGGTCTTCAAATAATCGTTCAAAAGCAATCAGGTGCTAATACTGTAGATGTTGTTAAAAATGTTAAAGCAAAAATTTCTGAATTGCAGAAAAAATTACCTTCGGATGTTCAAATAGAAATAATTCAAGACTCATCACAATTTATAATTCAATCTGTAGATAATTTAACCGAAGCAGTATTGTTAGGAGGAATTTTTGTTGTAATTGTAGTTCTTATATTTTTAAGACAATGGCGTGCTACGTTTATTATTATGATTGTTTTACCGGTTTCTTTAATCGGAGCATTTATTTATTTATACTTTTCAGGAAATACAATAAATATTATATCTCTTTCATCCTTATCAATTGCTGTAGGACTTGTTGTTGATGATGCAATAGTAATATTAGAAAACATTTCACATCATATTGAACGAGGTGCTAGACCACGAGAAGCTGCAATATTCGGTTCGGCAGAAGTTGGTTTGGCAGTTGCAGCTGCTACTTTTACTATTGTTGCTGTATTCTTTCCGTTAGTTTTTATATCAGGTATTGCAGGTATATTATTCAATCAATTAGGATTTTTAGTAACAGTAATGATTTTGGTATCTTTACTTGCGGCTTTAACTTTAATTCCTATGTTAGCTTCTAAAATACTACCGGCAAAAAAAGTACAAAAGCCGATAACTAATTCCATACTTTTTAA
>DAINPX010000513.1:0-1240 GCA_036743235.1 Melioribacteraceae bacterium | reverse complement strand
ATCACAAAATTTTTTGAGACGCGGAGAGTTGATATTATTATAACCGAAGTAAAAACACAAAACCAAGCCCAGTAGGGGCGACATTATAATTATAAGTTTATTTATTTCTTTACATACGTGCTAAAAATCTTAGTCGTTAGAAAAAGGATGTTAGAAAAAATAATTCAAGTTATTGGGGTTTTTTTCCTGTTTTTCCTCCTTCTTTCCTGAAAATCTTGGTTCTAAAATTCAAATTTCGGTTCAAATAATTATACCCTCGTTCCACTCATTTATAAAGGGAATTAGTGCTGTAATTACACCCGAAGTGTAAAGTTCGGTTCTATTCATTACTCCTTTAGTTAAAAATCCGATAGCACCTAAGTTTTGTTTACTGTTTTTATGATCATAAAGTTCATCCATAACAGACCCTAATTCTTCACCTTTTAACAAACGTTCTACAACAAAATTAGGTAGCATAAAAAGAGGAGACGTACCAAAAGAAAATTTATTATCGTTACTTGCAATACAAACACATCCATACGAAAACCAAATGCCGTGCAGTTCTGATATTCCGCCTTCAATTCCGACATAATAATCAATTATCAGACTGTTTACTTTTGAATTATTAATTAGCTCCAAACATCGGTTTTTTGCTCCTTCAAAAGTTTGTTTATTTATAGGTTGATTTGGAACATTACTTTTAACATTTATACCTTTAACGGTTATATTATCAAAATATTTTGAAAAGGCTGTTTTTACTGATTCTATTTTAACCGGATTTAAACTTCCTACAAGAATATTCATTTTATTTCCCAAACATCAATAAAAAGTAGTACGGTAATTGTTTAGCCCAATCAGCTTCGGTATGATTGTTATCCGGGTATATATTCACAAAATAATCTTTATTAAGTTTATAATGTTTCTTTTCAAAAGCTTTAATCATTTCATCAATACCGGGTTGTAAACGCGTATCAATTCCTTTTCCGCCGTTTGCCATAAATACCTTAATCGGTCGTTTATTTTTAGTGTTTTCTACAACTTTAACATAATCAATCCATTCAATTTTAAATGCGGGAGAAAAACATAAAGCTTTGGAAAAAATATCATTATACTCCCAATGTAGTTTAAAACTAATCAATCCGCCTGCAGAAGAACCGCCGGTATAACAGTTTTCTCTATCGGGTAAAGTTCTATAATTCTTATCCATAAAAGGTTTTAATTCGTTTACAACAAAATCCATATATAATTTACTTGTATCTTC
>DAINPX010000512.1:0-1414 GCA_036743235.1 Melioribacteraceae bacterium | reverse complement strand
GAAACATTAAGGTTTAAATCTGATATTGTAACAGCTCGTTCAAGCCAATTATTAGAAATTTCCTCAACCTCTTTGTTTAATGTGCTTAAGCTATAGTAGGAAATTCCGCTAACACCATATAAAAGAAAGATAATAACCCCGAATGCTAACCCTTGCTTAAATCCAAACTTTAAATCCTTAAATTTTACCATATCAGTCTTTTTCTTTTATTACAGAAATAACCTTAATATTCCCCTTAACCTTGTTCGAACTAATAAATCCTATAGAGCCTGGTGTATTTTGTACTTTCTGAAGCATTTCTTCTTCCGAATTAACTGCTAACGGCGGATCTCCCTCTCCGGATAGTAATTTTTTCATCCATATGGATTTCATTCTCGCAGTGTTTTTGGCAATATACTCGTAAAATTTCTCTTTTGTATCGGTTTTGGGTTTTAAATCAAAAACAATAATTGGTTTATTATCGCTCCAATATTTAATTTCACCGGAATAATAATCTAATAATTGCGATTTTCCTGCTTTATCAATCGGAACACTTCTATTGGCAATTACCGAAACCTGAGAAAATATTAAATTGCTTATAAAAATAAAGAATACAATAAACGGTATCATCTTATTCATAAATTAAACCCTCTCTAAAAGAATACCGAGATTGCAACGGCATAATAAAATGTTAATACAGATTCCATATTCAAGTTTGTTACATCAATATCAACACGTGCGAACTGTCCTTTTAACTTGATCCTATCATTAATATCATAACTTAATCCAAGATTCGGAATTGTTACAGAAACCTCAGTATTATAGCTCTGTTTTTCGGGTAAACTGAAATTATAGTTTTCTTGTGTAGAAAATAGGCTGAAATACGTAAATAAATCTTCAGTAATACGATAACCTATTGTTGCATAAAAAAACTGTTTATCTAAGTCAATTAAGTTATTAGTGTTATATAAAACTTTAATGTACTCAGCACTAAAACTAAATTTTTTAAAGTCCATTAAAATATCATGACCTATTCTAAACCTAGGTACATTTTTAAATGTAAATTTTTCATTATTTTCAAAATGTGCATCAAAATCAACTATACTATTAATTTCATCATAGGTCGCCGAAAATCCAATTTTTACGTCTTCATATCTTAATCCAACTCGCCCACCTACTAAAAATATATTGCTCGTATCAATTCCACTTTGTCCGGCTTTAGTAACTTTCGAGCTAATATTTGGGCTATTCCCTAAATAAAATGAATAATCTAGTTTCGTTTCTTCAATTGGCAAAAAACCATAAATTTGAACGAATGCTCTACGAGGAATAAAATCATCCAAATTCATAAATTCGGCAAAAGATGACTCGTAAGCTAAAGGTCTAACTATATATGGTAGCAACGGAGTTTTATTACTAATTTCATTAAGATGAT
>DAINPX010000511.1:0-1441 GCA_036743235.1 Melioribacteraceae bacterium | reverse complement strand
GGATTGGAATTAATAATTTAACTTTTAAGTTCAAAAGATATGATGATTATTTGATGTACCAAGTAATGTTATATAGTTTATCAACACCGATAATTAACAACTGCAAGTTTGATTCATCGGCAAGTTGTTTAGGACTATTAAACGGATGTATTGTTAATAATACTATGTTTTGCAATTCCGAAATTGCAATTCAAATAATGGACTCATGGGATGCCGACTATAAGATAAATAATTCCATATTTACGTTTCATGATAATCAATATATTCTTTACGGAATCTACAATGATTTTGGGGGAGGAAGTTTTACTATAAAGGATAATCTTTTTATTATTTCCCCTTCAAAAACATTCAGCAGTCCATTGAAGATAGTTACTAATCTAAAAGTTGAAATTAATAATAATCTTTTTTGGGGTTTTAAAAGTGGAATAAACTTGGCTTCATTTAACACGATAAGCACGGATACAAACTATGTAATAAATAACATATTTTCCAACTTTGCAGGATTTTCCAACATAGGGGGGTATTGTATAATTGCGGGTAATCAACCCAAAGAATATGTAATAGCAAATAACATTTTTGCAAAAAGCAAAAATGGCATATATATAGACGGATATTCATCAAAATCTGATTATAACTTGTTTTATAATATACAAGAAGCCTTATATACAAATATGCAAAAAGGAGAACATGACTTTATAGCCGACCCAATGTTTGTAAATGATACTGCTGCAGTTTTAGGGGGTACTTACAATTATAAATTACAAAAATACTCTCCTGCAATAGATACAGGCGACCCAAGTATATCGGATGTTGACGGTACGAGGAGTGATATAGGAATGTTTGGCGGACCCGGAGGTATTAGTTACGAATATCAGGATTTAGCACCAAAGGTAGTAACAGGCTTACAAGGGGAATATGAACAAAGTTCAAATATAGTAAAACTTAAATGGGCAAAGTGTACTGCCGCAGATTTTAAGAGCTACAAAATATACAAAGATATTAATTCAAATTTTACAATAGATAGTACAAAATTAGTTGCAGAAACAAATAATAATACTTTTAATGATTCACTGTTAAAAGGAACACAAAAAGTATATTATAAAGTAACGGCAACAGATATGGCAGGTAACCAAAGCTACCCTAGTGCCGAAGTAAATGTAACAATAACTGATGTAAACGATGCAGAAATAAAACTTAATTACAATTATGAATTATACCAAAATTATCCGAATCCGTTTAACCCGATAACAACCATAAGTTACAGTTTAAAAGAAGGCGGAGAAGTAAGAATAAAACTATATGATATAACCGGTAAATTATTACAGACAATACCGGAAGGGGAAAAGGATAAAGGTTATAACGAAACGCAAATAGATTTAAGTAATTACGCAAGCGGAATATACTTATACAGAATGGAAGTAACGGGAAAGGGAAAAATACC
>DAINPX010000510.1:0-1442 GCA_036743235.1 Melioribacteraceae bacterium | reverse complement strand
TCTGTATTGTATCCGCTAACATAAACAGGTATGTTTGGGTTACTTACATCAATAATTTGAAAACCTGCATCCATATCGGCAACATAAGCATATTTGCCTTTAAGCGTTACATTATTTGCATTACCTTGAGTATTAAAGTTACCTAAAAATGTTGTTCGTCTGGAATCCGAATAGATTGAAAATAATTGACTTGTACTTTGAATAGAAAAATTTTCGGTCGCACTTAAACGTATTTTGCAATTTAATGACTGGGTGTTTGGTATAGTCCATGCATAAGTTCCCAATAAAGCATTTACGCTGCCTGCAATAAAATTCCAAGATTGACCGGCATTTGTTGAGTAATCTATTGTAATATTTGTAACATTATTACTAGCCCAAGTAATATTATGTATGCTGCCCACTTCCCACGTATCTCCTGATACAGGGGAATTAATAGTAATTGATTTACCTGATGAAGGTATAGTAAACACGGCATCGCTTATATCTAAAGGATCTCCGTCTGATGCATCTTGTATTTTTACTTTGCAATTTTGTGAAGGAGTGTTTGGTACAAGCCAATTATATAAACCTGAAGAACCCAAACTGTTTTCGGTAATTGTTAGCCAGGTAGAACCGTTGTTGGTTGTGTATTCAATTTTTACATTATTTAAGTTTGTGCCTTGCCAAGTAATATTTTTGTTGCTGCCTATTTCCCAGTTTTCTCCTCCGTTAGGGGAAGTTAATGTTAAATTTTGCCCCGTTTGTGCTATTACAAAATTTGCATTACTATTATCATATACAGAAGGAGAATTAACATCCGTTATTTTTATTTTACATGTTAACGAAGCAGTATTTGGAATTGTCCAATTATAAATACCTAAAGTTGCATTAACGTTACTTGTAATATTTATCCAAGAACTTCCTCCGTTAGTAGAATAGTCAATTTTTACAGAAGTAACACCGGTGCTTGTCCAATTTATCTGATTATTAGAACCTATATACCACGTTTCGCCGCCGTTTGGTGAATTAACCGTAATACTTTTTTGAATCTGCGAAACAATACTAAATGTTGTAAAACTTTCATCATTAATTAATGGATTGGAAACATTGCTAATTTTTATTTTACACTGAGAAGAAGTAGTATTAGGTATAATCCAGTTATATTTATTTGTATTTGCCATAGTACTTGCAACAATTATATTCCAATTAATTCCGTTGTTGGTTGAGTACTCTATTTTAACATTTGAAATATTTGTACTTGTCCAAGTTATTTCTTCGGTATTACCAACTACCCAAGTTTCTCCTCCGTTCGGTTTTGTTAATTCAATGGTTTGTATCGGTTGCAAAATTGTAAATATAGAGTCACTTTCATCGTTTAAATTATTAGCCGATGTAATTTTTACCAAACAAGTATTGGAAATAGTATTGGGAATTATCCATGAATAAGTGTTTTGAGAAGAAGT
>DAINPX010000509.1:0-1443 GCA_036743235.1 Melioribacteraceae bacterium | reverse complement strand
AAATTATTATTTGCTTACGGCGAAGCCACAGTACCAAAAGTAACGGTTATTTTACGTAAAGCTTACGGTGGTGCTTACGATGTTATGAGTAGTAAACACTTACGTGGCGATATTAATTATGCATGGCCAACAGCCGAAATAGCGGTTATGGGTCCTAAAGGTGCTATAGAAGTATTGCACGCACGCGAACTAAGTCAAATTACGGATGAACAAGAAAGAGTAAAATTTATTGCAGAAAAAGAAGAAGAATATAAACGTAAATTTGCTACACCGTATGTTGCCGCAAAATATGGTTATATTGATGATGTAATTGAACCGAGAAATACCAGATTTAGAATAATTAGAGCTTTGCAGATGCTTTCTACCAAGAAAGATTCAAATCCGCCTAAAAAGCATTCAAATATTCCATTATAAGGAGATTACAGATGCTATTAGCTTTAATTAACATTATAGATAGTATTGCAACATCTACACCGGTAGATACGGTTGTTAAAACTGTAGCAAAGTCGGATACCGTAAAATCTTTGAATAATATTACTTTTAACTTCTCAAAAATTGAAGAGGGAAACGGTATATTGATAACAATTGTTGGTATGGGTGTTGTTTTTGCTGCCCTTGCAGCTTTAAGTATATTTTTTATATACTTAACAAAAGCAATGAAAATAAATCTTAAAAAGAAAAGAGTTGAAGCCGGAGAGATTAAATCCGAAACAAAAGAAACAGATAGTTCCGGTGAAATAGATGCTGCAATTTGTATGGCATTACATTTACACTTTTCGGAATTGCACGATTACGAAAACACTGTATTAACAATCAATAAAGTTCAGCGTACTTATTCTCCTTGGAGTTCAAAAATATACGGTTTAAGAAACTATCCACGCAAATAAAATTTGGTATTAAAATGAAAAAATATAAATTCACAATACAAGGGAACAACTACGATGTTGAAATAAAAAACATCGAAGATAACATTGCCGAAGTTGATGTAAACGGTTCGGTTTATAAAGTTCAGATTCACCAAGAAATTAAACAATCAAAAACTCCGCGTTTGGTTCGTTCGGTAGCAGTTCCAACAGGTGAAAGTGCTGAGGCTAAAACTGCAAAACCCAATGAACGTAAAGGAGGCGGTGTTATTAAAGCACCTTTACCGGGTGTTATTTTGGAAGTTAAAGTAAGAGAAGGGGATGTTGTAAAAATTGGCGATACTTTAATGATTATGGAAGCCATGAAGATGGAAAACAACATTAAGGCAGATAAAGAAGGAAAAATAATTAGCTTAAAAGCTAAACAAGGAGACTCCGTGCTTGAAGGGGACGTTCTTGTAGAAATAGGGAGCTAAAATATGGAAAAATTAATGGATGCCTTAGGGCAATTTTATAGATATAGCGGTTTTAATAATGTGACTTGGGGTCATATTATTATGATAATAGTTGGTCTATTATT
>DAINPX010000508.1:0-1498 GCA_036743235.1 Melioribacteraceae bacterium | reverse complement strand
GGTTGATTCAAACACACCTTCTCCCCATACAGCAGCATAAATTCTATTATTGCCAAAAACCAACGAACGAGTATCTTTACCTATAAGTGCTACAGGATTCCAATTTGCTCCTAAATTATCCGAAGCATAAACTCCTTTTTCTGTAGCAGCATATATTACCCCGTTATCAAAAGGTAATAAACTCCAAATATAACCGACATTCATACCGATATTAGCTTGCTCCCAACTTGCTCCCTCATCCAAAGAACGATAGATCTTTCCTCCCCAAGTTCCCGATAATAAATTGCCGTTTGCATCACGATTAAAAGTCCAAATTATTTCATCATTGTTAAGAGAACCGGCATATTGCCAATTTGCATTATTTGTACCCGAACCTACAACTAAATTTGGATTAACATTAATAGATACCGAAGCATAATCATCTTCGCTTGCTACACCATTTCCAGGTTCACTATCAACATCAATTTGGTCAGCCCATAATAATTCGGCAATATTTTGCAATGTGCTTGTTGCAGGTACATTACCAATAAATTTTGCAAGGTTAAATTGACCTTGACCTACAACAGAATTTGCAATAAATTGTCCGTTAAGTTGACCCGAATAATAATTAACATCTGATTTTGGTGCTAATACTGTTCCTTGAATATCTATTCCGACAATATTTAATTTTCTTGCTTCAAAAAAATTAAATAAAGTTGTAAATTTATCGGTTCCGTTTAATACCAATCCACCGTCAAATACAAGGCTATCCCCTTCAATATTTATTAATGCAGTACTACCAATAGGAACATTTATATATATTTCGTTAGAATTATTAAATGATTCTTTATCTACTTTAAAAATATTTACAACCGGGTGCACACCTGTTAGATGTAACGAACTCCATATCAATGTATCCTTACCGTTAACTTGATAATTTGATATAGTTGAAGATAAATCAATAAAATACGATTTGGCAGCAGCAAAATTAATTACAGTATCTTTTTTTACCTCACCTTCAACACTTACATAATCAACAGGTAGATTTGTTTGATATCCATAAACAACATTACCTCCAAATACTGCTCCGGTTAAAAATGTTAAATTGCGTCCAACAACCAAAACGTCTTCATTACCGTTAGAATTGGGTAACTTATCCCCCACGCTGTAATTTGCCAAAAATGCATCTCTACCTGCAGCCATTTTTCCTTCTGTATCGCTGCTAGGCTGATTGATATCTTGAAATACAAAAACATTAAAATCCGCTGCTTCTCTAAAATCCAGTCTAGTTGCTAATAGTTCTTCCGAGCTAACTTTAACACTAATTTGTAATGTTGCACTTGCACCGTTTTCTAAATTTCCTACATCCCAAGTACCGCCCGGAGGCATTATAGTCTTACTCCCTTTACTTGAAGTACCGTCATAAAATGTTCCTTGGCTAACTACAACATTTTGAATATTAAATCCATTATCAATAATATCCATAGCCTTTCTTTTGTCAACTTCCATTCTCAGATTA
>DAINPX010000507.1:0-1595 GCA_036743235.1 Melioribacteraceae bacterium | reverse complement strand
AAAAACATTTCTTTTAACTGCACTTGTTATTTTGGTATTAAGCTTAGGTGTTGGTTATTACGTAATTAATAAGTTTGTAGGTAAAATAAAAACAGCAACAGATGCTGCCGAAAAACTTTCTGCAGGTAATTTAAATATAGTACTTGATACCGAATCAAAAGATGAAATAGGTATTATGTTAAATGCAATGAGTAAAATGATTTATACAATTAAAAGTTTAGTTTCGGATGTTGAGACTTTAGCTTCTGCTGCTGTAGAAGGTAAATTAAACGTTAGAGCAGACGCAACTAAACATCAGGGAGATTTTTATCAAATTGTTTCCGGTTTTAATAATACTTTAGATTCAGTAGTTAATCCATTAAATATGGCTGCAAATAATATTGAACGAATTGCCAAAGGTGATATTCCAAATCCAATTACAGAACATTATAATGGAGATTTTAATGAGATTAAAAACAATATAAATTTATGTATTTTAACTATGAATAATCTTACCGGCGAGTTAAATAAACTAAATGACGGAGTAAAAAGAGGTAAAATTGATATCAGAATAGATGATACAAAATTTGCTAATGTATTTAAAGATATTGCTTCAGGAATTAATCTTACTGTTAATACACTAACTGAACCGGTATATAAATTAACCGAAGCAATTAATGCTACGGCAAATGCTGCTAATCAAATTTCAACTTCAACCGAAAAAATGGCTTCCGGTTCTAATGAACAATCTGCTTATATCAATGAAGTAACCGCAGCAATGGAAGAAATGACCAGGACAATTTTTAGCACAACTAAAAATACTTCTTTTGCAGCAGAATCTTCTAAGCACTCAGCCGAAAAAGCAAAAGAAGGTGGTAAAATTGTTAACGATGTTATATTGGGTATGGATAAAATTTCCGAAGTTGTTGAAGAATCTGCAAATAGAATTTTTGTTTTAGGCGAAAATAGCGATAAAATTGGTGAAATTATTCAAGTAATTAATGACATAGCAGACCAGACTAATTTGCTTGCATTAAATGCTGCTATTGAAGCAGCAAGAGCCGGTGAACAAGGAAGAGGTTTTGCAGTTGTTGCAGATGAAGTTAGAAAACTTGCAGAAAGAACTACTAAAGCTACAAAAGAAATTGCCGGTATGATTAAGCAAATTCAAGTTGATACAGCACAGGCTGTTGAATCCATGAAAATTGGAACAAGAAACGTTGAAAACGGAAAAGTACTTGTACATAATGCGGGGGACGTTCTTAAAGAAATTATTCAAAGTTCAGAAAAAGTTACTGATGTTATTGTTCAAGTTGCTGCAAGTAGCGAAGAACAATCGGCAACAAGTGAAGAAATTGCAAAATCTATTGATACAATTAACAATGTTATTAAAGAATCTTCTAACGGTGTATATCAAATAGCTCAAGCAGCAGAAGATTTAAATCGATTAACAGAAAACTTGCAAAGGTTGATTGATCATTTCGATATCGAACAAAGTCTATCGCATTCTTCCTTTAAAAGGTTGAATTAATATATTTTTCAAAAAAAAATAGTTTCTTTGGCCTCTTTTGTTTTATTAAAAGGGGGCTTTTTATTTATATATTATTTTATTTAGA
>DAINPX010000506.1:0-1608 GCA_036743235.1 Melioribacteraceae bacterium | reverse complement strand
TTTATTAACCGGACTAATATATAACCTTTTTACGGTATCCCATAAAAACGGAATACTATCTATTATAGTTATAATATTCCCTTCGCTAAATCGATATTCAAAATAATCCGGAAATTTGTCGTTGTTAATATTTGCCATTGTTCTTTTATGCATCAATCCTTCATAAGTTTCTAAAAGATGAGGAGGATTTTTGAGACCGTTTACTAAATAGAAATTATAACTTCTATTACCGCTAATAATACCATCCATATAATTTAGTGCAATATACATACAATTTTTTGGACGCCAATTATTTATGGTAATTTTATTAAATCCGCCGTGTATAGGAACTTCACTTTCCCAAATAACATTAAATGAACCGTCTTGGTTACATTCAAACAAAGTTAGCCAAAAAAAAGCTGTTCCTAATTTTGTGCTATCTAAATTAATAAACGAAGAAGAATATCCTGTAACATTTTTAGTTTCAATAAAACGTTCTCCCTGTTTAGATTTAGCTACAACTCCAAAAATATATGTTGCATTTTGATTTTTATAATAAACCACTGCAGCTTTTGGTACGTTAGTTGTGTAAGTTCTATCAAAATCTACTAAATACGTTCCTGCAGGATAATTATTAAGTATAAATTCTTTTAACGAAAGAGTATCACATGCAAATCTTTTGCCTGCTTGTTGCTGTTCTACACTTAAATTATAACTACGTATAGAACCTTCCTTCCCTGCACTTGTGGTTGCATCTCCGCTTCCGCTGGATTTATCATCCGAACTGCAGTTACTTAATATTAATGCCAATAAAATAAGCATATATCTAAAAAACTTCATTGCAACCTCTTACTTTTTCCGGTTACTTAATATTAGAGTTAAAAAATTTATTATTTTCCGTTTATTTTTGAAAATTCATCCAAAAAATAAACAGAACTAAATAAACCATATTCAAAATTTTTAATTAAAAAATGTTCGTTGGGCGAATGGATGTCGTCTGTATCTAAACCAAGTCCCATTAATATAGTTGGGGCTTTTAAAACCTTAACTAGTTCAACAACAATAGGTATTGACCCGCCTTCGCGTGTAAATACCGTTTTTTTACCAAATGCTTTTTCTGTTGCCTTTGCAGCAGCAACAATAGCCGGACTATCTATTGGTATTACAATAGGAAATCCGCCGTGCATTGAAGTAACTTTAACTTTTACAGAATTAGGTGCCAAAGATTCTATATATTTTTTAAACTCTTTTGCAATTTTATTTGGATTTTGATTTGGTACTAATCTCATACTAATTTTAGCAGTAGCTTTATTCGGTAATACGGTTTTTGCACCTTCTCCTGTAAATCCGCCGAATATACCGTTACAATCTAATGTGGGTCGTGTCCAAAGTTTTTCTAAAGTTAAATAACCTTTTTCTCCAGTTAATTCTTTAACTTTAAACTCCTTACACATTTTTTTATCATTAAAATTTAAATTTTTAATATTATCTTTTTCAACTTTAGTAAGTTTTAATACATCTTTATAAAAATTAGGAATTGTAATTCTGCCGTTTTTATCATGCAACTTAGCAATAATTTTTGCTAATTCGTTTATTGGGTTGGCTATTGCTCCACCAAATGAACCACTA
>DAINPX010000505.1:0-1622 GCA_036743235.1 Melioribacteraceae bacterium | reverse complement strand
GAAATTTGATATCCGTCATTATGTATAGTTGATGCAGATGTATATTGAGTAGCAACACCTTTAACAGTTATAGGGAAAGTTGGAGCTGCATTACTATCTAAATCGGTATCTTTATCTACACGTAATACAATTTTATTAAAACCGTCATAAATTTGCATATTTGCATCTGAACCCGGAGCCGGCCATGCAGGTGAACCGGGAACTTGTCCTACACCTTTAATTTGGATATAACGTCCTTCGTACATTTCAGGGTTTGCTAAATATTGGCGTAATGTTACATCAATAGGATTAACCGGATTTCCACTATCCAAATAAATTACATCATTAGCCAAATTTGTTAATGATAACTGTGAAGTACCACGGAAATATTCCAATTTACCGGTAACTAATAATCTATCTCCTTTTTGGTAAACCGGTCCACCACCTGCTTCGCTACCTTTAGTAATGTTAATACCGCCTGTTTCGTCTTGAATATAATAACTAAATCTATTTGCCGAAGCAGTAAAATTAACTGAATTTACAACACCTAATACTGTAAATGTTTGACCGGCATTATCAGGTTGAAAATCGCCGTTAGCATCAATTTTTACAGTAGCTATTGGAGTAGCATTACCGATCTGAACATTATTTAAAATTACCAACGGAGAAGAAGAACCGTAAGAACTTGAATATAATACTTCTTTATCTGCATCGGCATTTAATTCGGCAACATTAATAATTGCCCATCTGTTGCCTGCTAAAGGATAACCGCTATCAATCATTTTAACAGTATAATTTGCCGGGCTGGTTATATCGCCGCCTTGGTATTCTAATCTATAAATACCTGCATCGGGTACGCCGTCTCTTGTACCGAATACGATATCAAGTTTACCGTTTCCATCAATATCACCATAATCTGATGACATAATACGTCCGCCGGTTGCTAAGTCGTTTAATTGATATGATTTTAAAGTATCGGCTTCTTTCTTTAACAAATATACGTGGTTATCTGAAGCTGATAAAAAACTACCGCAGATAATTTCTTTTTGTCCGTCATTATCTAAATCCAATACTTGAGCAGAAAGCCAAGAACCACCAGGTGCAGTATTTACTTGTTTTGGTAAATCAGTCCAAACACCGCTAACTCTTTTAATTCTTGATATTGTTCCGTTTTGTGAGAATAAATAAATTACGTTGTCTAATATAGCCATATCGTAAATTGTTGAAGCATCGATATTAGCCATACCTAAACCTGAGGCTTCCATTGTCCAAGTTTCGCTACCGTCAGCGTTATCTGGAATATTGCTAACGCCTATAATACCAAATCTTTCACCGGCAACGCGGCTGCAAAATACTATTTCTTTTTGACCGTCTTCGTCAACATCTTGTAACACCCAGCGAATAGGTCTTAAGTTATAGCTATCGGCATTAACCATCGTCCATTTTGCATTGGGTTTAAAAGTGCCGTCTCCGTTATCTACACCCATAATATCGCTACCGTCCCCTTTTTCTTCGTAAACAACTATACGAGCAGGGTTTAAGTTTACAGTACCCGAGTAGTTATTTACAGGTCCCCAGATAATTTCCATTTTACCGTCATTATCCCAATCGCCATAGGTTAAAGCGGGCCAAGTGTTTTGTTT
>DAINPX010000504.1:0-1671 GCA_036743235.1 Melioribacteraceae bacterium | reverse complement strand
GTTAAATTTACCGTGCTTGTTACATTAGCTTTTATTGTAAATACATTATCACTATAATCCGATAAAGTAACATTTTCTACACTTGTAACCTTAACTTTACAATACCCCGAAGGTGTGTTTGGTATTACCCAGCTGTAACTACCGCTAACTGCCGGAATACTTGCAACCACATCCAACCAAGTTGAACCCGCATTTGTTGAGTACTGTATTTTAACATTATCAATATTACTGCTTTTCCAAGTAATGTTTTGTGTTGTTCCTACCTGCCAGTTTTCGCCGCCGTTGGGGGCATTAACCATCAAAGTAAATAAATCTTCGGCTAATCGTAAGCCGTAATAATTTGAGGCACTATTGGGGTAATATTGCGAACGTTTTGCCACTCTAATACCGTCTGCATCGCTATCCCAATAACCGCCGCGTATAACTTTAAATGTTCCGGCAGTTGGTCCTTGAGGATTTAAAGAAGGACTGGAACCGTAATAACTTGCATCAAACCAATCATTACACCATTCGGTTGCATTTCCGCTCATATCATATAAGCCGATTTCGTTTGGCAACTTTGTACCTACTTCATGAGGTTGCTGATTGCTATTGCCGTTATACCAGCCTATATCACCCGCTGTATTACTTCCCGAATAAGTAAAACCACCGCTGTTTATACCCCCGCGTGCTGCAAATTCCCACTCCGCTTCTGTAGGTAATCTAAAATATCTTCCCGTTAAACTATTTAACGATGTTATAAAATTTTGAGCCGCATTCCAACTAACATTCATTACGGGTAAATTTTCACCAACGTGGGTACTTGGGTTACTACCCATAATTTGTTGCCATTGTTTTTGTGTTACTTCATATTTACCCATCTTAAATGAGGATAAAGTAACGTTATGAACCGGTTGTTCGTTACTGCTTCCGGTACTGCTTCCCATTGCAAAAGTACCCCCTTTTACAACTGCCATTTCCAAGTCTATATTTGCATTTATGCTAAAATTGTAATCGCTAAAATCTATCAAAGAATTGTTTTCAACGCCCGTAATTTTTACCTTACACAAAGATGAAACCGTATTTGGTATTGTCCAAGCATAACTACCCGTATTTGCCGGTGTACTTGCAACAACTTGTAACCAATTTGTTCCGCTATTTGTTGTGTATTCTATCTTAACGTTTGTAACACCGCTTGCTTGCCAAGTAATATTATGCACCGAACCGACTTTATAAATTTCTCCGCCGTTGGGGGATTTTACAATTACTTGCTCAGTTGGTGTTTCAATTGTAAAAACATTTTCACTAATATCATTAATAGCACTATTTGAAACATCACTAATTTTAACTCTACAATTTGTTGATGGTGTATTGGGTAAAGTCCATTCATATTTTTCTGTACTTGCCGGTGTACTTACAATTACATCATTCCAATTTGTACCGTTATTTGTTGTATATTCAATTTTTATATTTGTTATATCTGTACTCGTCCATTTAATATCTTTCTTTTCACCAACTTTCCAGTTTTCTCCGCCGTTTGGTGAATCTAAAGTAATTGTAGGATTGGATGCCGGTACAATTGCAAACGTCCCGCCTGTTGAACTGATATTTGCGTTTTCAACTGCAGCTACCTTAACTTTACATGTTGTACTTGGAGTGTTTGGGATAGTCCAAGCATAACTATTTGAATTT
>DAINPX010000503.1:0-1674 GCA_036743235.1 Melioribacteraceae bacterium | reverse complement strand
TTGGGGGATATGTAAATCGCCGTCATATTCCATCATTCCAGCATAAAATACTTTAGGCAGCCTTTTTCTGTCAAATTCAGTAAAATTCTCTTCAGTAAAAGCACGTGAAATTTCAATTGCTCTATCACCGCGGAAATTAAAAAATACTACACTATCACCATCGTTAATAGTTCCTACAGGATTTTCGTTTTCATCAACAACTACAAATGATTCCAAATATTGGTCTGTTGCTTTAGGATCTTCGTCATAATAAGTTTGAACGGCTTGGGCTGCAGATTTAAATTTTCTTGCTTCTCCCAATACGTGGGCTTTCCAACCACGCTCAACAATAGTCCAATCGGCATTGTATCTATCCATTGTTGTAATCATTCTACCGCCGCCGCTTGCTATTTTATAGTCCACATTATATTTTTCGCTAAGTTCTTTTAATAAATCTTCTGTTGGAGCAATATAATCTAAAGCTGTTTTTTCACCAACATCTCTTCCGTCCAACAAAATATGTAACCTTAATTTTTTAACGCCTTCCGTTGCACAATTATTAATTAATTGGAAAAGTTGTTTAATATGCGAATGAACGTTTCCATCCGAAAGCAACCCGATAAAATGCACTGTTCCGCCGTTTTTGCCTTTTTCGGCAACTTGTTTCCAGCTATCGGATTCAAATATTTTACCTGACTCTAAACTTTTGTTAACTAATTTTGCACCTTGTGCAAAAACGCGTCCTGCACCCATTGCATTGTGCCCCACTTCACTATTTCCCATATCGTCTTCACTGGGCAAACCAACCGCAGGACCGTGTGCTTTTAATTTGGTTTGTAATTCTACTTCTTTTAGTTTATCTAAAGTCGGTGTTTTTGCTAAATAAACAGCATTACTATCATCTTGTTTACCTATTCCAACTCCGTCCATTATTATAAACAAAACGGGACCTTTTCTACCGTTAAATTTATCCGATTTTTTTAATTCCAAATTCATTTTTTTCCTTTATTTTTTTATTATTAATTAACATAATTAAATATATTTTAATCTTAAATATACAATCCATTCTTTTTTAATGCAATTTTGCAAAAATTATTATATCTTTAAGATTAATATATTTTTGTAATAAAAAGTTTCAACGAGGTAAAATTTTGGAAGAAAAATTAGTTTATAAATATTTTGATGATGATGATTTTTTACGCATCACAAACAAAATTAAACAGATTGAGTTAACAACATCGGGCGAACTTAAAGTTTTGTTTAGAGAAAAAAGAACTTTATTGCAAAAGAACAAATCGATTGACGAACTTGCAAAAACAGAGTTTTATAACCTTAAAATGCATGAAACCCGCGATAAAACAGGTATTTTGTTTTTCTTTTTGCTTGGAGAACGTTTATTTTACATTATTGCAGATAGCGGTATTAACTCGTTGGTCAACCAAAAAACTTGGGATGATATACGAGATAAAATCCAATTAGGTTTTAAAGAGGGAAAATATCTTGAAGCAGTACTAAACGGATTGGATGATGCAGGCAAAATTCTTTCGGTTCATTTTCCTCGTAAAACTGATGATACTGACGAGTTATCTAACAAGGCTGAGTTTTAATTGGAATTATTTATAAATAAAGACTGTTTATCTTAATATGGAAACTAATAGAAGAAATTTTATAAAAACATTCATAACCGGTTTGGCA
>DAINPX010000502.1:0-1725 GCA_036743235.1 Melioribacteraceae bacterium | reverse complement strand
GAAAAAACGGGTGTATTTACGGGTGCATATGCAATAAACCCCGTTAACAATAAAAAAGTACCTATTTGGGTTGCCGATTATGTACTTGCTTCATACGGTACAGGTTCGGTTATGGCTGTTCCGGCACATGACGAAAGAGATTTTGATTTTGCAAAAAAATATAAATTACCAATTGTTAAAGTGATTTTAGAACCCGGGACAAACGAAAACGACGAATTAAACAAAGCTTACACCGAAGTTGGTACTATGATTAATTCGGGCGATTTTAACGGAATTAATAGCGACGAAGGTATTGATAAAGTTACCGACTACCTGATTGAAAAAGGAATTGGTTCAAAAAAAGTTAACTACAGGCTGCGCGATTGGTTAATTAGCCGCCAAAGATATTGGGGAACTCCTATTCCTATTGTTTATTGCGATAAATGCGGTCAAGTTCCCGTAAAAGAAGAAGACTTACCTGTTGTTTTACCGTACGATGTAGAATTTAAACCGGCAGGCGGAAGTCCTTTATTAAAAAATGAAGAATTTATTAATACTACATGCCCCCATTGCGGAGGACCGGCAAAACGTGAACCCGATACAATGGATACTTTTGTGGATTCTTCATGGTATTACTTACGTTATTTAGACCCCAAATACAGTGAAGGAATGTTTAACACAAACCTTGCCAATAATTGGACTCCGGTTGATATGTATGTCGGTGGTGCGGAACATGCTACAATGCATTTATTATATGCTCGCTTTATTCATAAATTTTTGCGTGATATAAATTTGGTAAATAGCGATGAACCGTTTGCAAAACTTATTCATCAAGGCACAATTACCAACCAAGGTGCCAAAATGTCTAAATCACGCGGAAACGTTGTTAACCCTGACGATTATATTACCGTTTACGGAGCCGATGTTTTCCGTATGTATATTATGTTTATGGGACAATATGATTTAGGCGGTGATTGGAACGATAAAGGCATAGTAGGTTTAGAACGTTTTGCCCAAAGAATTTATGATTTGGCTAATACTTATAAAAATATAGTTAAAACTGCAAAAGCTGCAGATATTTACAATATATCCGAATTAGCGGAAGCCGAAAAAATTGTATATAGAAAAATTAATCAAGTTATCAATAAATACGAGAAAGAAATTGATAACTTTAGGTTTAATACTACCATAGCAATTTTAATGGAAACACTTAACGTTATTACCGATAACATTAAAAACTGTGGTGACGAAATAAAGTTATATTTATTGCAACGATTTATAACTTTAGTTTCTCCTCTTGCTCCCCACTTGGGTGAAGAATGTTGGGAAATTTTAGGAAATGAAACAAGTATATTTGAAAATCCCGTTTGGTTTACGGTTGATACAAAAGCATTAATTGAGGATAATGTAATTATACCTGTTCAAGTTAACGGTAAATTACGCGCCAAAGTGGAAGTAGCAATTAATAGCAGCGATGAAGAAGTTAAAAAAGCAGTTTATGCCGATGAAAAAGTTAAACAATACACAGACGGTCAAACAGTTGTAAAAGAAATTTATGTTAAAAATAAAATTTACAACATAGTTGTTAAATAACATAATAATTATAAGGAATTTATAAATGTTAGATTTAAAATTTATTAGAGAAAACCCTGATTTGGTAAAAGCAGGTGTTGAAAATAAAAACGAAAAAAGCACTGTTGACCAAGTAATTGAACTTGATAAACAAAGACGAGCAAATCTTCAAAA
>DAINPX010000501.1:0-1805 GCA_036743235.1 Melioribacteraceae bacterium | reverse complement strand
TACATACAATTCTGTTCCACTTACTGCAAGTGCATTTACAGTACTGTTAAGTCCGCTTCCTAGTGCAGACCAACCTTCTGTTGCATTCCATTTGGTTATTCTATTTGCACTAATTCCTCCTGCTTCAGTAAAATCACCCCCAACATACAAATCTGTTCCCATTACTGCAAATGCTTTTACCCAATTATTAAGACCGCTTCCAAGTGCAGACCAACCTTCTGTTGCATTCCATTTGGCTATTCTATTTGCACTTAAAGTACCTCCTTTAACGGAGGTAAATTCACCTCCAAAATAATAATCACTGCCAATTATTGCAATGGCATTTACGTTTCCGTTAGTACCGTTTGTACCACCGGTGGTTAATGAAGAATAATTTTCCCCTGAGATACTGTATTTTGCAATATTGTTAGCGGTAACTCCTCCTGCAGTATGAAATATACCCCCTATATAAAGATTTGAGTTATATAACAATAAAGAAAGTACGCCATTGGAAGTTGTTAAAATTCCGTCACCCAGATTAGACCAACTGCTTCCGTTCCATTTGGCAATTCTATTTGCATTATTACCGCCCGCGGTGGTAAAATATCCTCCGACATAAACATTTGATCCGTCAACAGTAATTGCCCGAACTTCCGAATTAACACCCGTACCAAGTGCCGACCAAGTATTATTTGTTATACTATATTTTGCAATATTTTTAAAAGTTGGTGAACCGTATTGAGTAGAACCCCCTGCATAAAGGTCAGAGCCACTTATTTTTAACACGAAAACATGTGTGAATTCGGAATTTTCCGTACCTAAAGCAGACCAAGCATTATCTAAAGTACTCCATTTAGCAATTTTATTTGCGGGTGTAGTAAAATACCCCCCTGCATAAAGCTCATCCCCATAAACGGCAAGTGTATAAATTAGATTATTCATTCCTGAACCAAGCGCTGACCAAGTATTATTTGTTGTGCTATATTTTGCAATATTGTTTACAGTAAAACCATCGGCTTTAGAAAACCAACCGCCTACATATAGATCAGAGCCAATTAATGCCAAAGCATATGGGGAGCCATTTAATCCTGAACCTAAAGCAGACCAAGTATTAGTTATTGTACTGTATTTTGCAATATTATTTGCTGAAATACCTCCTGCTGTTTCAAAACCACCCCCAACATACAAATCTGTTCCGCTAGCAACAATTGCATTTACAGTACCATTTACCCCTGAACCGAGCGGAGACCATGTATTGTTTAAAGTATTATATTTTACAATACCTGAATAAGCGTTTTCATCAACTACCTTAAATTGTCATCCTATATAAATATCAGTTCCGATAACCGCAATTGTTTTTACTTGATTATCTACCCCGTTATAACCACTCCCAAAACTACTCCACGTAACTGAGCTATTTCCTTTTGCTTTATTTAATCTATCGGATTGTATTAGTCTCGGTTCGTTATTTGCACCAAATTCAAGTGAATAACCCGATATATTATATGAACCGTTTTCCCCTTCTTTAATAGTCCCATCCGAATTTAATATTTTTTCAATACTTTCAGTTTGTGCACACACTAAACCCGAAATTAATAATAACAAAACAGTTAAATTAATTATTTTAACATTAAAATAAGAAGTAGCATATATTTTCATTTTATCCCCTAAAATTAAATATTTTAGATGAATATAATAAAAAAGAGAATATCAAATCAAGATAAAAAGGTTCTTTTATGGTGTTTTTATTAACTTTTAACTTTGGAACCAAGATTTACAGGATTACAAACTGATTTTCAGGATGAAAATCTCCACATGATGGAAGT
>DAINPX010000500.1:0-1809 GCA_036743235.1 Melioribacteraceae bacterium | reverse complement strand
CATATCTACTTTCATTGCTTCAATATTTCTTATAGTATCTTTAAATGTTTCACCCTTTTTTGTACTGCTTGTACTTGTAGAAAAATTAATTGAATCTGCAGAAAGTCTTTTCTCTGCAAGTTCAAACGAAATTCTTGTTCTAGTTGAATTCTCGTAAAACAAATTTACTATTGTCTTACCTTGTAAGGTCGGTACTTTTTTAATAGGTCTTTCCAAAACTTCTCTAAAAGTAACCGCCGTATCCAAAATTAGTTTTATATCTTCTTTTGGGGTATTATATAATCCCAATAAATGTTTGCTAGTTAATCCCATTTTATTTCCTATTCTTTTGTAACGTCAACTAAATATACTGCATCCTCATTATCTATCTCCTTCATCTTTACTCTAACTTCTTCATTAATAGAAGTTGGTGTATTCAGTCCAACAAAGTCTGCTTTAATAGGTAGCTCTCGATGTCCTCTATCTACAAGCACACAAAGCTTAACAGTTGCAGGTCTTCCTAAGTCCATTATTGCATTTAAAGCACTTCTAACGGTTCTACCTGTATATAAAACATCGTCAATTAAAATAATATCCTTTTCGTTAACATCAAATGTTATATTAGAAACCGATACTTGAGGCTGTTTTAATCTTGTTCTGAAATCATCGCGGTATAAAGTTACATCTAAAACACCATATCCGGGAGTAAATTTTTCAATTTCTTTAATTTTATCCAATATGCGTTTTGCTAAAAATTCCCCTCTGGTTCTCATTCCCAAAATTATGATATTTTTAGTACCTTTGCTTTTTTCAATTATCTCGTGTGCCAAACGAGTAATTGTTCGGTTTAAACCTGTTTCATCAATTAATTTAGTTTTAATTTTCATAAATAAAAATACCCCATTGACCTAAGTCGCTGGGGTTCTCCGTATAAATTTATAGATATGTTTATTGTTGTCACCTTATTTACCTCACGGGATAAACTTAAAGGATAAAAAAAAAGGGTCACAAATGTGACCCTTAAAAAGATAATTAGTTAATAACCTTAAATTCAATTCTTCTGTTCATTGCTCTTCCGTCAGCAGTTTTATTATCCGAAATCGGATTCTTTTCGCCGTAACCGACTGTTTTAATTCTATCAGCTTTAACACCACGTGCAACTAAATAATTTTTAACAGCTTGAGCACGTTTTTCCGATAAAGTTTGATTTGATGACTCACTGCCAATATTATCGGTATGACCTTGAACTTCAATCTTAATATCCGGATTTTGTAACATAACCAAAGCAGCATGGAATAAGATAGGATATGATTCCGCTGTGAACTTGGAACTATTATTATCAAAATTAATACCTACCAATACCCAACTATCTTCTTTAGCATTATAACCATAAGTAGAGTTGTTAACACCGCCGTCAACTTTAGCAGGAACTTCTTTAACTATTTCACGTGGTATATATTTTTTAACAATGTTTTCAATTCTTTCATAATCAACAGGATCATTAGGATTGTCAATTTTTATACCGTCATATAATTGGCATATTTTTGAAGGTTCGCCTTTATCAAAGAAATAATTAACGCCTAAATCAAAAGCTGCGTAGGAATCATATTGACCGCCTAATAATCCGCCGCCTGGGCCTGCACCGTAAGCACCGTCAAATTTTGTATTGGCTACAGTAGTAAAGTTTAATTCACCAACCAAATTCCAATTTTCATCAATTTTATACTCGGCACCAAAACCAAAGTTAATAAAATGTTCAAATTCGCTATCGTTATCAATCATTTTTGTATCCGGACCGTTATCGGTACTAAACATACCTCCACCAAGACC
>DAINPX010000499.1:0-1847 GCA_036743235.1 Melioribacteraceae bacterium | reverse complement strand
ATTTGACCATGTCGCTCCGTTATCCGTAGATTTTGAGTAACCTATTCCCCAATTTCCTTTACCGACAAAATTATTTGGAACCATTGAACTATCAAAGGAACCTAATACTCCGTAATATTGAATTCCGTTATGAGAGACACCGCCGCAAGTAACGTTACCGTTGCTTCCGAAAACTGCATCATTCATCTGAGGAGGATCGATTTTTTCAATTTCTGACCAATCGCTGGTTCTAAAAATTCTAATTCCTGCGTCAACTTGATTATCTGAAGCCCAGAAAAACCATGGAGAAACGTCACTTGCCCAACAAGGAACTTGTGAACTGTAAGCAGGAGGACCTTGGTCTTCTATCGCCCAATCACTAATTAGTAAATCAGTAGATATACCCGAGCCTAAATAACCAAAAGAACTAGGATTTAATTGCGGCCAGCTAAAAAATGCCCACACATCGCTAATATCTGAACCGTGAAATGGATTATATAAAGCCATTGACGGATATCTTGCATTATTTGGAATCCAATTGTTTTGAACTGAGGTATTGCTCCTTATCCAAGTTATTCCGTTATCTGTTGAAATATTCCACCATAATTCTCCGGAACTTTGAGCATAAGTTGTACGACCTCTATGAACAACCGCCAAAACATTTGCCCATGGATCATATGCCAGGGGGTTTAATGTCCCTATTGCAGGTCCGTATATATTTGCCATATCATCCACAAAAATATAATTTGCAAATGTATTAGGACTTTCAGCGTTCCCTTTTACCTTGTTATCGGTATAATTTGCCGTGTTTTCATTATCAATTAATATTTGTGCTTTTTTGTTTAACTCTTGCCCATTAACTATTAAAGGCAGTAAAAAAATTACTAATAATTTAGTAAGTAGATTTTTATACATTTTTTCTCCTTTATTTAAGAATCATCATTTTTTTAACATTATTAAACTTGCCCGTTTCTATTTTATAAAAATAAACTCCCGAGCTAAGTTTATCCGCATTAAAGTTAACTTCATACCTTCCTGCACTTTGTACTTCATTTACAAGTTCGGTAACTTTTTGCCCTAATTGGTCGTAAATAGTAAGTTTTACATTTCCAATTTCTGGTATTGTGTATTTTATTTTTGTATTTGGGTTAAACGGATTTGGATAATTTTGGCTTAATTCGTAATTAAGTACGGTTATCGTTCCTTGTATCTTTAAGCGGTTTATATTATTATTTGTTATTACAATTGATTCACCGTCTTTTACCGTTTTATTTAATAAACTTCCGGTTATATCACTTATTATTAAGTCTAATCCTTCTACACCAATTGTTACAGGGTACTCCGCACTATTTAATACTATTTCTTGTTCAGCACTTATATCTTCGGTCATTCTGTCGCTATTATAACGTACGTCAAATATTCCGGTTGGAGGTACAGGTGGTAATTCGTAATAATCTAAATTAGCTCCCGGAGTACTTAAGTATAATGTAGTGTTGTTTTTTGCATTATCACTTATTGTAATTTTACCCCAATCTTTGTTTATTGGATTTATTGTTTCTTTGTTTTCACCTTTTGCCAAAGTTGTATTTAAGTTAATTACACCGTCCGCATTTGCTTTTACCCAATATCCTTTCCCTACTTTTAAAGTATCTGTAGATATATATCCGTTATTATAACCAAAATAATTTGAGGTAATTATATTATTTGGTGTTGTACTTAGGTTAACTTTTGCTAAATTTTTATCATAAGCACCAATTAAGTTCCAACCTATTTTAACAGGTATTGTTCCGGTTGCATTGGGTTCACCACAAATATTTATTACTGCCGAATTTGGGTATTTTATCCAATACCCTTTACCAAGTTTTGCA
>DAINPX010000498.1:0-1861 GCA_036743235.1 Melioribacteraceae bacterium | reverse complement strand
TAACCCCAATATTATATTTGGTTTGTGTTAAATTATTATCAAACAATCCTTCTTTTTCAAATGTACTATAAAAAGAGCCTATAGAAAGACGACCTGAAAATTTGTCGGTAATTTTAAGTTCAACAATACCTTCAATTCCATAACCGGTTTTAGTTATAGTGTTTGGTAAACCAAGTATAAAGTTTGCACCAACTTTAACAGGTTGTCCTAAAACCGAGTTTGAATTTAAGATGATAATTAGTATAACAAAATACTTAGAAAAATTTTTCATATTTATATATTAATTATTAAAGCATACTTAAAAATCAATTTAATTTATTTCAATTTAGCCAAAATATTCTTTTTATATTCATCTCTAAATAAATTATCTCCGTTACCGTTGTAGCTAATTACAGGAATATTTTGTAATTGTAAAACAGTATTAATTGTATTTATCCTATCTATTGGATCAGGATGGGTTGATAAAAACACTTCAATTTTACTACTTTTTCCGGTAATTAAATTATCTGCTTTCATTTTTTCAAAAAAGAATTTTACTGCGCCGGGGTAATATCTTGTACCTCTTAAATACTCAACGCTGCTTGCATCAGCTTCATCTTCGTTGGCACGGCTGTTAGCCAAAAATGCGGCACCCACAAATAAATTAGATACTATTTCGGAAAGTTGACTTGGATTTTTTCCTAAAATTAAACTTACCAAAATTGATGCACCGTAATATTGGGTCATTCTTTTTGTTGCATGGCGTTTTTCGGCATGTGCAATTTCATGTGCAATTACACCTGCCAATGCTGCTTCGCTATCTAAATATTTTAACAATCCGGTATAAACATAAATGTAACCGCCGGGTAATGCAAAAGCATTCATTACATCGGGTCTATCTATAATTTCAATGTTATAATTAAACACATTTTTCTTTTTAACACTCGGGGCATTTAGTATATGCTGAAATATCCTTTCATTAATATATTTCTTTAACGATGGATCTCCTTTATAAATAGGGTATTCTTTAGCGTTGGAATTAATTTCGGCAACTACCTGCTCCCCTAATTGTACATCATCTTTATCGGTAAAAATGTTTGCGTTTTGCACTACACTACAGGATATTGAAAATACCGATATAAACAAAACAAAAACGTACATTTTAATTTTTTTCATATTACAACCTATTTAAGTTATTTATATTATAACAATTTTATTTAATTTTTCGTTTCCTGTAATTACCGGTTTACTATAACCATTATTTGATTGTTGCAACCGTTAGTTTTAACACTATTTTAAACGTTTCATTTTTTCGGGGTTGGTTAATTCCCTTAAAGCATCTTTTAATATCCAACGTGCTGTTTTATTTTCCGTTTCTTCCAAACATTCTATTGTAAAATCTATAACAATATTATTAAGTTTTTTATTTCTTTTGCCAATGCCTCGTAAAGCCCAATTAACGGCTTTTTTAACAAAATTTCTTTCATCGGTTAAAGCTAATTTTATAATAGGTAACATATCAATAAATTTTTGGTCATCCCATTTTTTTTGATGTACTGCAGCTGCCGCTATTGTTGCATAAGCAGCCCTTTTTACATACTCTTCATCTCTTTTATACCATTCATAAATTTTCTTTTCGCATAAAACACTATACGAAACAATATACATACACGTTAAATCGCAAATATCCCACGAGTTAAAATCAAGTGCCCAGTTATTAAGTTGTTCATCTTCAACCTTATTTAATTCATCCAGTAAAACAGCCATAATTCTTGCTTCGTGATAACCGGTAGCCCATAAAGTTAAAGCCACTTTATGATTTCTTTTTATTCCTTTAGCAATCTCTTTTAATTTAGTAACAGATACACCAAACGCGTTGGAA
>DAINPX010000497.1:0-1871 GCA_036743235.1 Melioribacteraceae bacterium | reverse complement strand
ATGAACGATGACAATTCTACTTTTGGAAAAGATTATAGACTTCACTACAGTTTAATTGCTTTTCACGGTACTATAAATAAAGCTGCAGCAGTTAGTACGGGTTTAACCCAAGAAGATAAAGAAACTTTCCGCACCGCCATTTGGAATTCTATTAGTGCAACACCAACACGCAGTAAATTAAATCAGTATCCTAAATTATATATTGAATTAGAATATAACGAAGGGTACGCTAACGGTCAATTTGGTGACTTAAGAAACTATGTAAAATCATTACCCAAAACAGGAATAGATGAAGATGCTGTTCGTAAATTTGACGATTTACAATTAGATTTTACCGAATTAGTTAACCTAATTAATAACAATAAAGGTGATGATAAGGTTATTAATAACGTTATTGTAAAAAGCTCACCGGATATTAATTTAAATATTTAACGTTATGGAAATAATAACATTTGACTTAGTTGGTAAATTTGCCCATTTTAGAAAGTATTTTTCTAATTCTACAGCATTGTCTTATTCCATTCCGCCAAGAACAACGGTTATGGGTATAATTGCTGCAATTATGGGTTACCCGCGAGATTCTTATTACGAAAATTTATCTAAAAGCAAACTTTACATTGCAATAGGTATTAAGAACTCGTTAAAAAAGTCGTTTCACAGGGTTAATAACTTAATGATAAAAAGCAGGGCTTGGGATGATTTTATGGGGAAGAAAAAACATACCCAATCCCCTTTTGAAATACTTACACCGGATAGCTTAAATGAAGGCGAGTTGGTTTATAAAATATTTTTATTTGCCGTTGAACCCGATTTTAGAAATGAATTGAAACAAAAACTAATTGCCAAAAAGAATACTTATAATTTATCATTTGGTGTTGCACAGTTTTCTGCCTCTATTGCTAATTTTGCCGTAATTGATGGTTACGAGGAAACTGCCGATAATGAAATTATTTGTTTCGATTCTGCTGTAATTTCCGGTTGTATTTCAAAAATTTGTTTTAATAACAAAAAAGATTATGACTTTGTTGAAGAAGACTTATTACCCGTTGATTTTATGGGCAACTATAATCGTAAACTTAAAGAAACTAAAAGAATTTTATACACTTTTGATAATATTGGCTTATTAGTTAAGTTTACCGGTAATTATTGCAAACTTGCAGATAATAGAAACATTCAATTTATTTGAGGTAAAAAATGGATTTTTATTCCCATATTTATAAATCAGGGGATAATAAAATTACAGATATTAAACCATTAAGGCGGCATTTGTTTAATGCCGCCTTAATTGCTAAAAGTAATTTACCGGGTAATTTAAATTTTTCCTTCTCTAACAACTTATTAAATTCATTTTTAAATGATATTGTTACTTTTCACGATTTTGGAAAATACACATCGTTTTTTCAAAATTATTTACTCGGTAAAAATATAGAAAGTGTATTAAGTAACCATTCGCATATTGGTGCTTATTACATTTATAACAAGTATATTTCAGATAACCCCAAACTTGCCTTACTGGGTTATTATATTATTAAAAACCACCATGGTAATTTTAATGATTTTAGCGATGACCCAATTTTTTTGCCTAATGAAAGAATTCTTTTAAAAGAAAAATTAAACAAACAGTTTTTAGATTTAGAACAAAACTTAAAAGATATTGAAGATGATTTAAATACCAAAATTAATAAAGAATATATTGCAGTTCCCGAAAAAGCTTTATTTTATAAAATAAGACAACTTGATAAACAACAGTCTATCGAAAACTACTATTTAATTAACTACTTATTTTCGTTGTTAATTGAAGCCGATAAATGCGGCCCGCATGTTCAATTTCTATTTCGGTACCAATAGTATATGCAGTACCTTTTTGAATT
>DAINPX010000496.1:0-1907 GCA_036743235.1 Melioribacteraceae bacterium | reverse complement strand
ACCACAAAACTAAACGAACTATTAATATTGCCGGCTTTAATTTAATTAAAGGGGATATTAATAGTTCGTTTAGTTTTGTGGTTATAGATAGTCGCAAAGTTAAAGAAGAGTGCTTATTTATTGCCATTAAAGGCGAATCGTTTGATGGTCATAATTTTTTGTCAGATGTTGAAAGAGCCGGTGCAATAGGGGTAATAATTTCTGAAGATAATTTGGATAAATCAGAAAATTTTAACGGTGTAGTAATTTCTTACAGCAACACGGTTTTAGCTTTAGGCAAAATAGCTGAATTGTGGAGAAGTAAATTAAAAGCAAAAGTTATTGCTATTACGGGTAGTAACGGTAAAACAACCACAAAAGAGTTTTTATCGGTAATTCTTGAGCAAAAATACAAAGTAAATAAAACCGAATACAATAATAATAACCATATAGGTGTACCTTTAACAATACTTTCTACCGATAACAGCGTAGATGTTTTAGTATTAGAACTTGGCACAAATCATTTTGGCGAAATAGAATATACGTCAAAAATTGCTATGCCAAATTATGCATTAATTACACTTATAGGCGATTCTCATTTGGAGTATTTACTGGATAGGCAAGGTGTTTTAAAGGAAAAATTTGCTTTGTATGAAGAAACAGTAAAAAATAACGGACGAATATTTGTTAATAGTGATGATGAATTATTATTTAATAAATGTAAAGAAATTGAAAATAAAATAACATTCGGTTTTAATAATTATGCCGATTTTAAAGGAGAAATAATAGGGACTGATGATTACGGCAAAACTAAGTTAAATATAAAATATAATAATAACGATTTAAATTTAACTTTACCTGTTTACGGAATTACTTCGGCAAAAAACGTTTTAGCTGCTGTAAGTATGGCAATAGAACTTGGCTTAAATAAGGATGAATTAATAAACGGAATTAACAAACTTGGATTGATAAAAGGCAGATTAAATATTTATGAGCTAAATGATGTTTTAATTATTGATGATACGTATAACGCAAACCCCGAAAGCATGAAAGCCGCACTTGAATTGGTTAATTCTATTAATGTTAAAAAAAATAAAATTGTTGTTTTGGGTGATATGTACGAATTGGGTAATTATACCGAACAAAAACATATTGAACTGGCAGAACAAATTTATAAAACAAATATCAACAAAATATTCCTTGTTGGAAAAGCAACCGAATTTACCAGCAAACATTTATCAAAATTAGGTGTTAAACACTTTTACAACAACAATAGAGAGCAGATTGTTGAGCAATTAAAAGTAACAAATATTAACGATAGTTTGATATTATTTAAAGGTTCACGGGGAATGAAAATTGAACAATTTATACCAATAATTACGGAGCGAGTAAGCTAATATGCTTTATTATTTATTTAACTATTTAAACAAACAATATTCTCCTCCGGGGTTTGATATTTTTAAGTATTTATCTTTTAGATCTATATTGGCTGCCATTACTTCAATGTTTTTAGCCTTTTATATAGGTCCAAAAATTATTAATTACTTAAAAAAGAAACAAATTGGCGAAACAATTAAAGAAGAAGGTCCACAATCGCACAAGCCAAAAGCAGGTACACCTACAATGGGGGGAATAATAATAATTCTTTCGGTAGTTATTCCTGTTTTGTTATGGGCTGATTTAAAAAGTAGCTATATTTTGCTTACGTTAGCTGTTACTGTATGGTTAAGCATTGTAGGATTTTATGATGATTATTTAAAAGTAGTAAGAAAAAAACCAAAAGGATTAATAGCAAGATATAAATTATTAGGGCAATTTATTATTGGTTTAATAGTTGGTATTGCAATTTATTCTTTACCCGAGTTTAGCAGCTATACTACAGAAACAACACTCCCATTTTTTAAAAATTTAAATTTTGATTTTTCGTA
>DAINPX010000495.1:0-1911 GCA_036743235.1 Melioribacteraceae bacterium | reverse complement strand
TGTTGCAACCGGAATTGTATTTCCGGCATTTGCATTTGCATCCGCAACAATTTGAATTACTCTGTTTTTAATTTCATTTGGAGTTATTGTGTTAACATTTATACCATCTGCATAATGCCAAATAGCCAGTTGAACTGCGGATGCTTCTTTAGTTTCTGTTAATGAACCGGCATAAGGTAAATTTTTATAAGGATAATAATTATTTAATATATAAGTAATTTGCGAAGGAGTATTTGCCGCATCAATATATGTATGAGGTTGATTTGTTTTCCAAAATGCCAAAGGATGCATTATATCAATACAAAAAAGCTTGATATTATTAACTCCGTTAATTTCCGCCTTAAATGTTCCAGCAAAAATATTACCAAATGCTTGTCCCGTATAAGGATTAGTAAAATTAACGGTAGTACCTTTATCGGTAGCCAGAACTTTAGCGATACTACTGCTTAAATTTGCATTTGTAAAAAATTCAGTCGGTAATAATTGATTTTTTGAACCCGTACTATCTGTTACTGCATTTAAGTTAATTAAAAAAGCAAACAGAATAAAAGCAAATAAACAGTATTTCATTTTCATACAAAATTCTCCGCAAGAATAAAAAATTCTAAAATATTAAAAATATAATTGGTAAAATATAAAGATATTTAAAATAAAAAAATCACGGAAGGTTAAATTTCCGTGATTTTTTTTATGATTTATAATTTTATTTTGTTACTTCATTAAAATCATTTTGTTAGTTTTATTAAATTTGCCTGCTTCAATACTATAGAAGTAAATTCCGCTTGCAACTTTTTTGCCAAAATTATCGGTTGCATTCCAAATTAATTGATAACTTCCAGCATTTTGATTTGAATTAACTAATGTTGTAACTTCTTTTCCAAGAATATCATAAATAGTTAATTTTACAACTGTTGGTTCAGCAATTGAATATTTAATTATTGTGCTCGGATTAAACGGGTTAGGATAATTTTGTTCTAAATTGAACGAATAATTTAATCCTGTTGATTCTTTTACATCTGTAGTAGGATTAACATTTCTATAAAGTTTACCATCAGCAGTACCTACATAAAGAACGTTTTTATCAATCATCATACTGCTTATACCAAAACCAACCATTCCTAACTGTTTCCAAGTCATTTCCGTACCGGTTTGATACAAGTATATACCACCGTTCCATGCACTTGCAAAAACATTATTACCATCAATTGTTATTGCATAAATGTATTCTGAATTAACTGCAAATTGTCTATTAAACGTTGCACCGTCATCGTTTGAGTAATACAAACCGTTTCCGTAAGTTGCTACAAATATTTCATCAGCCGAATTAATACCGATTGACCAAACATGATCGTAACCAACAATTAATTGATTCCAATTATCTGCACCGTCAACACTCTTGTAAATTCCGCCTCCAAATGTACCAACAAATAAATCGCCGTTACTATTTTTTGCTAATGTATTAACTGCAGTAAAAATAATTCCGTTGTTTTTTTGAACCCATGTAGCACCGTTATCTACCGATTTATAGATTCCGCCACCCCATACACCTGCATAAATTGTATTATTATCTAATAATAACGCTCTTACATCAGTATTGGCAAGTGCAAACAGATTCCAAGTTAAACCGTTATCTACTGATTTATAAATACCTCTTTCTGTTGCAACAAAAATATGTCCAGCAGCATTAACTTGAATAGCCCAGATATATCCAACTGTCATTCCTTCGTTTAATACTGTCCAATTTAACCCTTCATCAACAGAGCGGTATATTTTTCCGCCAAATGTTCCTGCAATTAAATTTCCGTCAATATCTCTTGTTATAACCCACATAATATCTGTGGTATTGTAAGTACCAACATATTCCCAATCTGCATTAACAGTTCCTGAACCGACGCTTAAATTTGGGTTAAC
>DAINPX010000494.1:0-1923 GCA_036743235.1 Melioribacteraceae bacterium | reverse complement strand
GATTTATTAGCAATTTTTAGTATAATATTTTTTATAAATAATATATATTTAGTCTGGTTTGTTTATCTTAAGTTATTAAAAAATGTTAAATTTTTTGCATCATTAAAAGAAAATGAAATGAAATATGCCAATTATTTAAACTTGGTATTTTTTATATATTGGACTTCGTTATTTGCACACTGGATTAGTAGCGGTTATTTAATTTTATCACCAAATAGTACCGGAATGAGTTTTGAAGATAGGTATTTACGTTCCATATATTGGTGTGTAACAACTTTAACAACAATAGGATACGGTGATATAACACCAACAACAAATGCACAAATTATTTATACAATGTTTGTAGAAATATTGGGAGTTGGAATATTTGGATATTTAATTGCAAACATAACGGGTATTGTTTCTAAATTAGATCCGGCAAAACAATATTATTTGCAACGAATTGAAAGATTGGCAGCTTTAGTAAAATATAGAAATATCCCCAAAGAGCTGCAAGAAAAAATTAAAAATTATTATTTATACATTAGAGAAAAGAGATTAGGCTATAGCGAATCTGATGTTCTTGTTGATTTACCTATTGGACTTAGAAATGAATTATCGCTTAGTTTAAAGAGAGATATTATAAAAAAAATTCCTTTGTTTTTTGATAGCTCAACAAAATTTATAGAAGAAATTGCGATTCATCTAAATACTACAATTGTTACACCAGGCGAATATTTATTTAAAGCCGGAGATGAAGCTAACGAAATGTATTTTTTAGTAAGCGGTAGTATATTAATATTGGATGCAGAGGAAAAAACAATAATTGCTAATTTAAAACACGGTGATTATTTTGGCGAATTAGCTTTGGTTAAAAATTCTGTAAGAAATGCAACTGTAAAGGCAGTTGATTATTGCGATTTATATACTCTTGAAAAAAAAGTTTTTATTAAAATAGTGCATAAATATCCTGAAATAGGATTAAAAATAGAAGAAAAAATTAAAAATATTACTGAGATGAAATAAAATGCTAAAAAAATTTTTTTATCCATTATTCTTATTATTTACCTTTATTAAAGTATTATTTTTTACCGGTATTGTATTTTTTGCATTTTCGGTTGTAACTATTTTAATCTTACGATTTATTCCTCCTGCCACAACTGCTTTTATTGAAGAAGAAGCAAATATGGAAATCTTATCTATATTTAAGGATAATAGACCCGATTTCGATTGGGTTTCTATTGATGATGTTACGCCTTACATGGGTCTTGCCGTAATTGCCAGTGAAGACCAACGTTTTGCAACACATTGGGGCTTTGATTTTGAACAAATAGAAAAGGCTATAAAAGAAAAAGAAAGAGGAAGACGAGTAAGAGGAGCAAGTACAATTACTCAACAAGTATCAAAAAATTTGTTTTTATGGAAAGATAAAACATTATTAAGAAAAGGAATTGAAGCTTATTATACTATTTTAATAGAAGTGTTATGGAGTAAAAAACGAATACTCGAAGCTTATATTAATATTGCTGAATTAGGAAAAGGTGTTTATGGTGTTAAAGCAGCCTCAAATAAGTTTTTTAAGAAAGAACCTGAAAAACTTTCGATGGGGCAGTGTGCAATATTGGCTGCCGTAATACCACGACCTCAAAAATTTAAAGCTAATAGACCATCGGCATATATTTTGAGAAGACAGGGTCAGATTATTATCCAAATGGGATATTTAGGTGGAAAAGATTATCTAAAGCAGTTTATGTAGTTGTTATATTTTTACACGATGAACATTTACAATTAACATATATTTCGTCATAACCATAATCAATAGTAAGCTCACTAAATTCATCAATATCTTTTAATGCTACTAAATATAGTGAGTTTTTATCACGAGAGGATAAATAACAATTTGGATTACAGGAATGATTTAAATATTTAATTTTTGATGATTTA
>DAINPX010000493.1:0-1988 GCA_036743235.1 Melioribacteraceae bacterium | reverse complement strand
TAAAAAAATGTTGTTACTAAAATAAGTTTGAGAATAAAATGAAAACAAAGTTTTTTTGCAACAAAATATCAAAGTATTTCACTATATCTTTGTTTTTGTTAATAGTTGTTTCTTGTAACAACGGCGGGACTACAGACGCTCCGCCGGCGTTTATCCAGTTTGTACAAGCACCTTTAGAAAATGCTATTTTAAGTTCTAATAGTGTTATTTTTGTTTGGAGGGGCAGTGATGATAATTTTACTTATAGGTACAGGTTAGTTGAACTGAATGACGAAAGTCCATCTGATTATATCGATTGGTCTAATTACGCTAAGGATAGCGAAATTGAATTTACAAATTTAAATGAAGGCAAGTATCAGTTTCAGTTAGAGGCTAAAAACAAAAATTATAATACTACTTTAACAAGAAAGTTTTCTATTGATGCCATAAAAGGTCCTTCTCTTTCTTTTAATAAAATAACAACAATCTCTTCAATCGGTTTAGCCGATTCGGTAAGTGTTTGGATGGAAGATATTCAAGAACTTGCCGCATTTAAAGTTGCAATTGATTTCAATCCTAATGTATTAATATTTGATGGAGTTTCAGGCGGAAAAAATGTAATTAATTCGAGTTTTAATCAATTAATAGTCCCAAATTTTTCATTACAATCTATTAAGGATGATGTTAACAGAACCGGAAGAATTATCGTAAATTCTGCATTTTTAAAATCAGAGTTATCAAATGAGTCTTTGTCCGGTAGTGGAAAAATACTTAATATAAGATTTATAGGAAAGAATTTGGGAACAACGAAATTAGAGTTTACAAATATCGAATTACGAAAATTAGACGGTACTATAATTTTTAACAAAACCCCCGGAATAGGCACCTATTCTATAAAATAAAATAGCATTACCTTTCTAAAAATATTGTGATTATTCTTTTATATTTATTGAAAAGAAAAATAACAATAGCTATATTTAAAGATTAAATTTTAAAAATGAGGTAACATGAATTCTGCTATTTTATCTACCGATTTAAAAGATATTAAGTTATTCAAAAAAGGTAAGGTAAGAGATATATATGATGTAGGAGAAAATTACCTTATAGTATCTACAGATAGATTAAGCGCATTTGATGTAATAATGAATGAGGGAATTCCCGATAAAGGAAAAATACTTAATAAAATTTCTGAATTTTGGTTTAATTTTACAAAGGATATAATTCAAAATCATTTAATTACAACAGATATTAATTACTATCCAAACGATTGTAAAAAGTATTCCGAACTTTTAGACGGGCGTTCGATGCTTGTTAAAAAGGCAGAATTAATTCCGATTGAATGTATTGTAAGAGGTTATATTTCCGGAAGCGGATGGAACGATTACCAAAAGACGGGTTCAATTTGCGGCATAAATTTACCGGCTAATTTAAAAGAATCCGAAAAGTTATCAGAGCCTATTTTTACACCTTCTTCTAAAGCAGACGTCGGAATTCATGATGAAAATATTACCTATTCCGAAGCTTTAAAAATTGTTAGTCCGGAAATATTTGAAAAAATTAAAACCGCAGCCATATCAATCTATAATAAGGCTTCCGAATATGCATTGACGCGTGGAATAATAATAGCCGATACTAAAATGGAATTTGGTTTAATAGACGGTGAGCTAATATTAATTGATGAGTTATTGACGCCTGATTCATCCAGATTCTGGGATATTGAAGGATATGCTGTTGGTACTACTCCATTAAGCTACGATAAACAATTTGTAAGAGATTATTTACTTTCTATTAATTATAATAAAAAGCCTCCAGCACCAAAACTTCCTCAAGATATTATTTTAAAGACAAAAGATAAATATTCCGAAGCGTTATTTAAACTAACGGGTATAAAATTATAATATGAAACCAAGACAAATAACAGCTAATAATGAAACTATTAAAATTATTTGGGATGATGATAAGTTAACCCAAATTAAAATTACAACTTTACGATTTTTATGCCCTTGTGC
>DAINPX010000492.1:0-2002 GCA_036743235.1 Melioribacteraceae bacterium | reverse complement strand
GCTGCCAAATTATGTTTAATAGAAAGTCCGGCAATAGAAGCAAAACCGAAGAAGAACATTAATTGGAAAGGAATTGCCGCAATTTCCATAAAATAAATTGAAGCACCTACACCTATTAGGCAGTAAACAGCCAAAATTGATTCTATTATGGTTGATGAATCTATTTTCATTCCTTTTACATACTTGTTTTTAGTAAATTTATCGTCTTTATTCATTACTTTCATTTTGGGAGTACGAACAAACTCACTTTTTCTATCCATTAAACCTTCAAATACGGCACGGCTATTATTAACCGCCAAGCCCATACTTCCCGCCATAAACAATGGAAATAAAGCAATTTTCTTTCTCCAATCTTGGTCAATATCTTTTTGAGCATATAAGTAAAAGATAAACGAGCTTACAAAACCAAGAACGAAAACCGCCATCATATTAAAAAACGGGTCATAAGGACCGGAATTTTTAATAAAAATTAAAGGTACGTTTAATATCCCTGCCAATAAAATAAACGGGAAAGCAAAATTATTTGTTAAATGAAAAGTAGATTGAAACTTAATTCTTAAAGGGATATCCGATTTCCAAACTAAAGGAAGAATCTTTTTGCAAGTTTCAATTGCGCCTTTTGTCCATCTAAATTGTTGGGCTTTTAATGCGTTCATCTCTGCGGGTAATTCGCTAGGGGTGGTAATATCGCGTAAGTAAATAAATTTCCATCCTTTTAACTGTGCTCTGTAGCTTAAATCCAAATCTTCGGTTAAAGTATCGCTATGCCAGTTACCTGCGTCAAAAATACACTCTTTACGCCAAACACCGCCGGTTCCGTTAAAATTAATAAAAAATCCGCTTCTATTTCTAACGGTTTGTTCAATTACAAAATGCCCATTTAAAGCCAAAGCTTGAATTTTGGTAATAATGGAATAATCTTCGTTCATATGTTCCCAACGAGTTTGAACCAATCCAATATGTTCGTTAGAAAAATAGTTCATGGTTTTACGTAAAAAGTCCGCATGTGGTACAAAATCGGCATCAAAAATGGCAACAAATTCACCTTTAGCCGTTTTTAGACCTTCTTTTAAAGCACCCGCTTTATAACCTTCGCGGTTAGGACGCCTAACATGTTTAATATCAAAACCTTCGGCTTGTTTTTGTCTTACGGTTTCGGCAACAATTTGTACGGTTTCATCTGTTGAATCGTCTAAAACCTGAATTTCCAATTTGTCTTTAGGATAATCCAATTCGCAAATTGCGTTTATTAATCTGTCTGCTACATATAACTCGTTATATAACGGAAGTTGAATAGTAACCGTTTTTTCTTCTTCAACTATGTTGCCCGGTTTGGGTTCGTTTTTTAAATATTTGTTATGATAATAAATCATAATAAATCCGTGACTTGCAAAAACAAGTATTATTAGTAACGTAACTATATATACTATTAATACTATTTGGTCTATAGCCATTTTAACACCTTACTGTTTTAATTTACCAATTTGAAACTACGTTAATTAAAATATCTTCCGATATTTTTTCAATTGTATCGTCAATCGCTTTTTTACGCGCTACCGTTATGTCACCTTCGGTGCTGTACTCACCGTAATCAGAAAAGTTTTTATCAATTAAAGTTATCTTTTTTACAAGGTCTCTATACAAAACTTTAACACTTAAAGTTAATCTTCTGTATGTAACTTGTTCACCTCCCGAAACAACCGCAGGTCCGTCACTTAAAGAAACTATTGTGCACTCTAATAAGGCATCGCTATTAGCTTTAGGAACAACGCGCAATTGGTTATCGTCTAAAAATTTTCTTGTTAATACATTAGTGAATTTCTCTTTTAATTCAGGTTCTCCTCCTCCGGTGTTGTCCTTAAAAAGCGGTATTGCAATGCTTTTTAAATGTTCCGGAATAGAAGCGCCTGTAAAAGAGTAAGAACAAGCAGTAAAAGAACAAATCAAAAAAAATACAAGATTTAAATATAATACTTTTTTTACTTTATTGTAAGTCATATTC
>DAINPX010000491.1:0-2003 GCA_036743235.1 Melioribacteraceae bacterium | reverse complement strand
TCAGATATATTTATGTTACAAATCCAAATGGAGGCGAAGTAGTTCAAGCAGGTATTCCTTATTCTATTAAATATGCAAATTCATCAAATGTTAGCTTAATTAATATTCTTTATAGTGAAGATAACGGAGTTAATTGGAATTCAATTACTTCAAGTCCGGTTGTTGCAAACGGAGAGTATAATTATACTTTTCCTATTAACAGTTTAAATACTTCACAAGGGTTAATAAGAATTGTTGATGCAAATGCATCTGCAATTGTAAACGATGTTAGTGATGCTGTTTTTACGGTAAGTACACTATTATTAACTTCACCAAACGGAAATGAACAACTACAGGTAGGGAAACAAACTAATATTAATTGGATTGCCGGACCATCAATAAATAAGATTGCTTTAGAGTATTTTACCGAAACAAAAGGGTGGAAATTAATTACAGATAACTTAAATGCAAACCTTGGTACTTACTTATGGACAATTCCGAATGATCCTTCTAATAATGTTAAAGTAAGAATTAAAAATATGGAAAATACTACTGTTAACGATATTAGCGATGCAACATTTAGAATTGCGGATGTTTCGGTAGTAATTCCAAATAATAATTTGAGATGGCAAGTTGGGAAAACCGGTTTAATTACATGGAATAAAACAAGTAACGTAAAATCGGTAAATATTGAGTATTCTATTGACGGTGGACTTACTTGGAAACCTCCTATTGTACTGGCGGATAGCTCAATTAATAATCAGTATAAATGGATTGTTGCAAACGATACAACATTAAGTGCAAAAATTAGAGTAACTGATGCAGGTTCAAACGGTAATATTTTTGATGAAAGTGATGTAAATTTTGTAATAAGTAAATTAGAAGTAAATCAACCGGACGGAGTTTTACCGATATTATCGGGATCGACACAACAAATAAAATGGGTAAGCAGTCAAGATATAGATAGTGTTTTTATAAAATTAAGTTTAGATAATGGAATTACATGGAGTACGTTAAATAAAGAGAAAGCGAATAAAAACACATATACATGGAATGTACCGGGGAGTGCAAATACAGATAATGCGTATATAATAGTACAAGATACTAAAGAAGCAACAATAATAGATACAAGTAATAAGTTTAAGATAATACCTGCAAATTTAACATTAACTTATCCGGTAGGTGGCGAGAACTTACAAGAAGGAAGAAGTTATAATATAAAATGGACGAGAACAAGTGCGGTACAAAAGGTAAAGATAGAAATAACGACTGATAATGGAGCAAACTGGATAACAATAGAAAACAACTATCCTGCAGATTCGTTAAAGTATAATTACACAATACCGGTAGGATATTTTAGTAATGCAGCCAAAGTAAGAATAACGGATGCATTAAATAGTTTTGTAAGTTCAACAAGTAATAGCGTATTTAATATATACGGATTAACATTAACATCGTTTAACCAAGCAAATCAGCATTATAAAATAGGTGATACAAGAGCAATAACATGGCAAAACACAAATAATGTTAATCAAATAAATATAGACTATAGTACCGTAGAAGGTGTATGGAAGCCGATAGTTAGTAATATAGCAGCAAACTTAGGAACGTATAATTGGATAATACCAAACGATCCTTCCAATACAGTAAAAATAAGGTTAACCCATAGCCAAACAACAGATATATATAGTACAAGTCAAAACAGTTTTAGAACGGCAAATATTTTAGTTATCAATCCAAATATTATAAAAAAACTGCAAGTAGGCAGAGTAGAACAAATTAAATGGAATGCTACATCAAATGCAACAAATCTAAATTTATATTTTAGTAATGATAACGGATTGACATGGAAGAGCATATCCGATAATGTAAGTTCAATACCTTCAACATATAATTGGAGAGTGCCAGATGATACTACATTAACAGCACGCGTTAGAATAGTGGATGAACTATCAGGCGGATTGATATATGATGAAAGTGATGTAAATTTTGTAATAAGTAAATTAGAAGTAAATCAACCGGAC
>DAINPX010000490.1:0-2005 GCA_036743235.1 Melioribacteraceae bacterium | reverse complement strand
CAAGAATTTTTTCCCGTAATGCCTGTCGTAGAATTATTAGAGCCGGATTTGAATATGCTAAACAATACGGATATACAAATTTGACTATTTGCGAAAAGCCTAATGTTATAAGAGAAACAAGCGGAATGATGCTTAAAGAAGCTAAATTAATTGCAAAAGAATACCCGGGTATAGATTTATGGGATACCAATATTGATGCACAAATGATGTGGTTAACAAAAAATCCCGAAACTTATGGTGTAATTGTTGCAGGTAATATGTTTGGCGATATTATAAGCGACGGTTTTGCCGGGTTAGTTGGCGGATTAGGTTTTGCTTGCTCTGCAAATATTGGTGAACAAGTAGCTGTATTTGAACCGACTCACGGATCTGCTCCTAAATATGAAACTTTAAATCCTTCAATAGTTAATCCTATCGCAATGATACTTTCGGCATGTATGATGTTAGACCACATTGGTGAACATGAATACAGTGAAAAGATAAAAAACGCTATTGCAAAAGTTGTTGAAGAAGGTAAAGTAAAAACTTACGATATGTTAAAACTTAAAGGTGGACCCAATGTATTTACACAAGGTGCTTGTACAACTCAAGAAATGACTGACGCAATTATTGCTAAATTATAATGTTTGTTATTAATATTAGGGAGTCAGTATCAAAACAACAATTAAGGAAAATATTATTAGATAGTAAACTATAAAATTTGGATTTAAACGTAAAATATTCTCCGACCACTATTTAAAAACAGTGGTAATTTAAATGAGGATACTATAATGACTATTAAAAATAAGTGTTTTATCAATTACCACTATCTTTAGATAGTGGTAATAAAACCGTTTGATAAAACGGGAAATATTAAATTGGTATATTTTTGCAAACAAGTATAAAAAAAATAACTTAAAAATCACTTTTGATACAGCCCTAAGATATAAAAAAATTATTAAAGAAAAAGTAATTCGGTTTGCATGGGTAATTGTAGTTTATTCAGTTGTGTTTTAAGTAGTTAAATAGGTTTGTTTAGGTGGACAACTAAATTAATTAAAAGATTTGAGAAATAATTAACATTAACAATATCAGATTTATTTATAAATCGGAGAATATATGCGAGAAAAAGTTTTAAAAATTTGGCCCGAAATAAATTGGATAAAAAACGAAGACCTTAAAGAAAAAGTTTTACAGTGCTGGATATATGCAATTGAAAACAGTCCTTTAACCCCTGAAGATTTAGAAATAATTCCCTTTTCGTTATTAATAAAAGATTGCCAAATATCTTTCATGAACCATAAAAGAACTTGCGTTCAACTTTCGGTTGAAATGGCAAAAATAATGCAACAAAATTTCAAAGAAGAAATAAAAATTGACATGGATTTGTTAATTGCAGGGGCAATATTAATTGATGTCGGTAAATTAATTGAATATGAAATTATTGACGGAAAACTATCTACATCCAAAGCCGGTAAATTAGTACGTCATCCTTTTAGCGGAATAGCAATTGCAGACCGCTTTAATTTACCTCCTGAAGTTTTACATATTATTGGCACGCATTCTAAAGAAGGTGATTTGGGAAAACGAACTGTTGAATCAATTATTGTTCACCATGCCGATTTTGTTAGCTTCGATCCATTCCGTCCTGAAGTAACAATAAAAATATAGAGGCATATATGGGACAAAATTTAATTGAAAAAATTGCTCAAAAATATGCATTTGGATTGGAAGATGGCGAAAAGGTATATGCCGGAAGTTTTATTTCTATTAAACCGGCTTATATAATGACGCACGATAATACAGGTGCGGTAATACCAAAGTTTAAAAGTATTGGGGCAAAAAAACTCGCCTTTCCTAATCAAGTTGTTCACACCTTAGACCATAACGTTCAAGATACTTCGGAAAAAAATTTGGAAAAGTATAAAAAAATAGAAGAGTTTTCCAAAAGCATGGGGGCGGATTTTTACCCTGCCGGTAGAGGAATTGGTCATCAAATTATGTGCGAAGAAGGATACGCTTTCCC
>DAINPX010000489.1:0-2017 GCA_036743235.1 Melioribacteraceae bacterium | reverse complement strand
AATTTTTTTATGCAATGTTATATCCGGGTGAAAGCAATTCGGGTAAATTAGTTTCAAAAATAAAAGAAGAGCAAAATAACTATTTAGAGAATGCAGAAACGGAATGGGTAATTATTGATGGACCGCCGGGGATAGGATGTCCGGTTAATGCAAGTATATCGGGAGTTAATATGGCGGTTATTGTAACAGAACCAACTAACTCGGGATTTCATGATTTAGAAAGGTTAATAAAACTGTTAAACACTTTTAAGGTAAAAATGGCGGTTATTATTAATAAGTATGAAATGAATTTAACAAAAAGTGAAAAAATAGAAAATTATTTGTATGAAAATAATATTTTGTATTTAGGTTATCTTTCATATAATTATGCAGCTGTTAGGGCTTTACAAAATAAAAAAACAATAGTAGATTACTCTCCGGTATTGGGAGAACAAATAACAGAAATTTGGAAATTATTACAAAAAACGATTGAGGAAAATTAAATGAAAATTGCAGTTAGTTCAATGGGTGATAGTATTAATTCGTATGTAAGCGAAAAATTTGGCAGAGCACCATATTTTATTATTTATAATACCGATGATAATATATTTGTAAGTATTAAAAATCAGAATTTGGATTTACAAAACTCGGCAGGTATAAAAGCTGCAGAAATAATAATTGAAAACGGAGCAGAAGTTTTACTTTCGGGGCATTTGGGCGATAAAGCTGAAGGGGTACTTAATAAAGCAGAAGTAAAAATTGTAACAGGATATAATACTTCCATAAAAGTAAAAGATGCAATACTTAATTTTATTTCGGAAAACAACAAACAAAAATAGTTACAAACTAAATAATTCCATTTAAAATATAAAACCCCCTAATAAACTAGGGGGTTTTTAATATTTTAAAAATAAAAATATTATAATTTTTCAAAACGTGCTTGGAAAAATCTTAAATACTTCGGTTCATAAACCATCTTCAATCCTTTAATTGCTTTGCGGTTATCAAAAACGTAGGCAATAGATTCCACTGCAACATCAATATGTGCTTGAGTATAAACTCGGCGTGGGAAGGTTAAACGAACTAATTCTAATTTGGGGAAATTGTGTTCACCGGTTTCTTTATTCCTTCCGGAAGAAACAATACCACGTTCCATACCACGAACACCGCTATCTAAATAAATTTCGGAAGCTAAAGTTTGAGCAGGGAATTCATATTGTTTTAAGTGAGAAAGAATTTTTTTAGCATCTAAAAACACAGCATGACCGCCTATAGGCTGAACAATAGGAACGCCGTATTCCATTAATTTTTTGCCGCAATATTCAACTTGACCGATACGAGCTTTAATATTATCGAAATCAACCATTTCTTCCATACCGCGTGCCATAGCTTCCATATCACGTCCTGCCAAACCGCCGTAAGTGTGTAATCCTTCGTATAAAACAACCATGTTACGGGCTTCTTCGTAAACGTTTTTATCGCGAGTTGCCAAAATTCCGCCTATGTTTACCATTAAGTCTTTTTTAGCACTTACCCATAATCCGTCAAAATACGAACACATTTCTTTTAATATTTCTTTTATACTCTTTTCTTGATATCCATCTTCACGTAATTTAACAAAGTAAGCGTTTTCGGTTGCGCGCGTAGCGTCAAACCACATTTTAATTCCGTTTTTCTTGCAAACTGCTTTAACTTCTTTTAAGTTTGCCATGCTAAAAGGTTGACCGCCTGCCATATTTACTGGTCCGGCAATACTTAAATATGCAATTTTTTTAGCACCGACTTTTTTAATTAAATCTTCAAGTTTTTGAATATCAACGTTACCTTTAAAAGGATGCGGATTTTGAGAATCGTGAGCTTCATCAATAATAATATCAACAAATGTAGCTCCGCAAAGTTCTTGATGGGCACGTGTTGTAGTAAAGTACATGTTGCCGGCAACGTAATCACCCGGTTTAATTAAAATTTTAGAAATCATGTGTTCGGCAGCACGTCCTTGGTGGGTAGGCACAAAATAAGGCATACCGTAAAACTTTTT
>DAINPX010000488.1:0-2040 GCA_036743235.1 Melioribacteraceae bacterium | reverse complement strand
CTTAGAATCACTCATATCACTATAAATCTGATTACCGGAATCATATGCTCTAATTCTTACATCTGTAGAGCTGATTCCTGAAGGTATATTCCAATTATATGTAAATAAAGCAGCATTAATATTTGAAGCAATGTTTTGCCAGGTTGAACCGTTATCTAATGTATATTCTAAAGTGATATTATTTATTAGCGAACTAGTCCAAGTTATTGGTTTAATAGTTCCGGCTTGCCACAACTCACCCCCGTTTGGTGAAGTTATTATAAGTCTATTAATGGTAAAAGGGTTTGAAATATAATAGTTGTTATTGTCTTGATGATCTGTTATTTTAATTCTCGCTTGATTAGAAGAAACATCGGGTATTGCCCAATCATATTCTTTAAGTTCTGCATTTAGATTTGAAATAATATTATTCCAGGTAATCCCATTATCCAATGAATATTCTAAAAATACAGAGTTTACATTGTTTACAGTCCATTTAATTTTATGGGTTGTACCTGCCTGCCAAACTTCGTTACCTGCCGGAGAAGTTAATGCAAACGAATTAATAGTAAAAGGAGTACTGCTACTATCTCGTATATAACTAACTTCATCATCTACTAATTTAATTTTATAATTTTTGCCAGAATAATCTACAGGTATAAACCAAGAATGCTGACCGCCGTTGCCTGAAATATTCTTTGCAATAGGGATATTTTCCCAAGTCTGACCGTTATCCGATGATAAATAGATTGTTACGCTATTAACAAAATTTGCATCCCATGTTATCGTTCGTGGTGTGCCGGCTTTCCAGTTTTCTCCTCCGTTAGGAATTTTGACTTCAAGACGTTTAATAGTAAAAGGTGGTGTGGTTTCAGAAACGAGAGGGTTTATATTAGATGTAATTTTAACCTGTGCTTGATTTGAATAGCTATCAATAGGTATATCCCAATTATAAAAGTGCAAATCCGAGTTATATGAATTAATAACACTATTCCAACTTATACCGTTATCTAAAGAATATTCCAGTCTCACATCACCAATTAATTGACTATTCCATTCTATTTTGTATCTGTTATTTGTTTGCCATTTAGAATTAACATTTGGATTTGTAAACGTTAGGTTTCCAATTGTAAATTTGTTTAATGATGTAGTTACAATTGTAGGATCTGAAGCGCTAACAATTTTTATTAAATTATTTGAGCTAATAATATTTGAAGGTACTAACCAAGTATAGGTACTTACAACATTGGGTACACTTATAACATTATTCGCAATTTGTAGCCAATTTTGTCCGCTATCTGTACTGTAAAGTATATTAACAAAAGGAACTTGCTCGCTAGATTCCCAACTAATTGTTGCTTGCTTCCCTGCTTGTAAAATTTCGTTTCCATTAGGGGAATTAATATTTAATTTGATTACGTTAAAATTATTTGTAGTGTAAGAAATACCAAGTGATGATTCCGAGTCGCTAACTCGTATTTTTGCTTGTATAGACGAAGGTATATTTCCTATATTCCAGACAACCGAACCTGAATTAGCAGGTACACCCAAAGCAAAAGGAGTCCAAATAATTCCATCCAAAGTATATTCAAAATTTACTGTATTTACACTGTTTGAAGCTGTAAAATTAATAGTTTTAGAAGAGTTAGTTTGCCAACTTTCACCTCCAAATACATTAGTAATATTTACTGTCCCAATCTTAAATACCGCGTCGCTGGAATCTTTTATTACAGGGTTAATTAAATCCGTAACTTTAATTAATACTTGTTTTGATGAAAGATTTGACGGGATTAACCAATTGTAATTTCCTAAGTTTGCCGGAACAGGTGAGGCAATAACATCCCAATTTACACCATTATTTAATGAATACTCAAGTTTAACATTTCCGGCAATAGAACTTGACCACGAAATATTTTTGTTGGTACCGGCTTGCCAATATTCACCTCCGTTCGGCGAATTAACAATTAACTTGCTAATAATAAAATTCTGCGATATATCTAAAATATCTGTTGGCGATACAGCATGAGATACTCTTATCAATCCTGATGCAGTTGCAACATC
>DAINPX010000487.1:0-2060 GCA_036743235.1 Melioribacteraceae bacterium | reverse complement strand
CAAAAATTACGGTTAATTTAAGAGCACCTCTTTATATTAACACCGAAAAAAATGTAGGGTATCAAAGAATATTAGACAAGTATAAAACAAATTACCCTTTATTTGTTAAAACCGACGAAGTTTAATAACTTTTATTATCAGATTTATTAATTAAAGAACGGGTTTTTTTCCCCGTTCTTTTTTTTAATTTTATTCTAAATCCGCTGCTAAACGAAACCCAATATAGCTGCTCCTAATTTGCGGATAATTATGATCACGATAAGTATTTGTCAACAGATGATAAATAGATATTCCGCCGCCTCTTATTACTCTTTCACTGCCGTTATCGGGACCCATTGGGTTTAGAATTGGACTACTACCATAGTAATTTATATCATACCAATCGGAACACCATTCACTTACGTTTCCGGTCATATCATATATTCCAAGCTCATTAGGTAATTTATTACCAACCGGATGAGTTGAAAGGTTGGCATTATTATAATACCACCCAACAATATCTTCATTATTCCCACCTGAAAACATATAACCATGTGTAAAGTTTCCTCCGCAAGCAGCAAACTCCCATTCTGCTTCTGTAGGCAATCTATAGTTTTTTGCCGTAAGTAGATTTAATCTGGTAATAAAATTTATAACTTCATCCCAACTAACATTTTCTACAGGTCTTAATTTATTCCCGGAAAACTTACTTGGATTAATACCGTTAATAGTTTCCCAAATTAATTGAGTTGTCTCAAATTTAGCTATCTTAAATCCTTTCAAAGTAACTTTGTGTACCGGATGTGCATCAAAATAATTTTGGTTTCCCATCATAAATGTACCCTCTTGAACATTTACCATATCAATAATAATGTTCATCACTTCAATAGTGTTTCCAAATAAACTTTTTGTTTCATTATTGCACGCTCGTATCTTAAACTTATATAAAACACCAAAATCATAATCATTCACAATCTCAGCCGATCGAGTATTTGCTCCAACTGTTTTTATTAAATCATAATCAATCCCGTTTGTACTTCTAAATATTTCAAATTTTGTCTCGTTATTGGAATTATCTGTCCAACTAAGCTTTGCAACGGCACTATTAATATATTCCAATTTCAAATCAGTCGGAGTTTTTACTCCTGTTACCGTTGAAACCACATTTGAATAATTGGAATACCCGGTTAGTAGTTTGGCACGTACTCTAAATTGATATTCCCAAAAATTTAAATTGAAATTGCCATAAATTGTATAGCTGCTTTCACCACAAACACCAACGGATTGATAATTAGTTAGATTAACACATTGCTCTATTTCAAACCCCATAATATTTTCATAACTTGATTTCCATTTTAGTTGTACCATACTATTTGATACAGAAACAATTTCTAAATCGTAAGGAGCAGCAAAAACTGATAAAGTTCCGGAAATCTCTGAATAGTCCGAGTATTTATCCGAAAATTTGGCTCTAACTCTAAAACCATATACTGCATTACTACTAAAAATTCCTTTTAAGACAATTGTTGTATCGTTTGGGTTCATTATTTTTATCAAATTAAATTCTGAACCGTTAACACTCTGTTCTACTTCAAATCCTTCTTCATTATCGCTATTATCATCCCACTGCAATATAATCTTGGTTTCGGTAAACATAGTAACACGCAAATTGGTCGGTTTTTCATATTTGTCTGTGGGCACAACCGGATTTTCATTTACTTGGTTATCTTTATTACAACCGTTCATTAAAAATAAAAGTATAATAAAAATATTAAATATTGTCTTTCTCATTTCCTTCAACTCTATTTATTGCTTCAATTTTTCCTTAATTCTTCATATTTAATATTAGAAAGTATATTAATAATATATTATAGTAATTAATCTTCAATAAGTTTTTTATAACTAACAAAATATTTATTAAGTCTTTTACAAACTTTCTCGTCAAAATTATTTAATCTAAAAAAATTGGAATTATCTTTTAAATCTGCAAGCTTAATTTTACGAGCCAATTCATTTGTTTTAATTTGGTCAATATAATCTTCATAGCTCATTGCATCATCATGTGTTAACAACATTAAAGC
>DAINPX010000486.1:0-2061 GCA_036743235.1 Melioribacteraceae bacterium | reverse complement strand
GCTTCTTCACAAGGAATAGGTACGAGTATTATTGATTGGTATGGGCAAACATCCATACATCTTCCGCAATTAACACATTTAGCAGGGTCAATTTTTGCTTTTCCATCTATTACGGAAATTGCCCCTTTGGCACAAGTTGTAGTACAAGGGCGTGCAACACAACCTTGGCAAGCATCTGTAATATGATAATGTGTTTTTACACAACCGCTGCACAGTTCCGTTAATATGGTTAAATGGGAGTTTTTAACTTCGCTATTTAGAGAAATTTTTGCATATTCCGAAAGAGGAGTTAACTCATCAATTTCATCTTCTATGCTTAAACCTAAAGCTGCCATTGTACGATATTTAATCATCGCTCTATCTTTATATATGCAGCATCTGGTTGCATTTCCAAAATTTTTGGGTCTCATTTCTAACGGAATTCTATCTATTTTTTCAAATAAATTGCCTTCAAAAAATGCTTTTGCAATTCTAACGTAAATTTCACGTCTTATTCTCGCTAAATTACTTTCCATTTTTTAATTCCTTACCAAATTTTTCTTTAACTGCATCTTCAATACTTTTAAGCAAAGTTGCTTTGTTAACGTTTTCTATCACGTTACCGTCAATACTTGCACATGGAATTTTATGATAGTTCGATTCCTTGCAATACCCCAAACAAGAAGATCCCATAATTTCGATATAGGGTAGTAAATTTGGATTAATTTCGTCTTCAATTTCTTGCAATTCCGAATTGCATAAAATAAAACAGGTTGTACCCATGCAAATTTTTACTTGTATTTTTTCCATAATAATTCTCACCTTATTTCATATAAAATTTAAGTGAATTTCTTTTAAATATTGTTCTTCTAAAACTCTAACAATTTTTTTAATTATATTCCTTCTAATTTCAAGTTCACGTGGTAAAGTCGGGTCTTGATGTGCTTCATTAATACGAGTACCAATATAAAAATCAATTATATCGCTTTCTCTTAAAAGTTCAGCTAAAGCACTAGCAGCACTCGGGTCATGTTTAGCGTCTCTTTCTTTTAATAATTGGTATGTTCTGCTTAATGTTAAAATTCCTTCTGTAACTAAATCTATACCGTTCATAGTGCTTGCCGGAGGTAAATCGCCGTATCGTTTTAACGAAGTATATACTTCACGTTTTAATTCGCGTGCAATAATGTTTGCAGTTGTGCCGCCGCAAATAACTTTTTTACCGTTAAAATCATCCAGCAATCTCGCATATTCTCTATCTTGCTCGGCATGAAAAGGAGGACCGGATATAACCATAGTGCGGCGTGGAGATCGGAAATAGATAACCGCACAGGTCATATCATCGTGGGGTACATAATCTTCTTCATGTGTAAGTGCTTCGCCAATAATATTAGAAGCTAACTTTCGCGCAGATATTTTAGGGTCTTTTGTAACTTGATTTATTGCATAGTCCAAACAGCCGTTATATCGCCAGCCTAAATGAAAATTTTTACTTCCTAAACCTGCTTGTGTAATACCGTCCGAAAAAATAATTATTCTGTCTTCGGGTTCAACTTTTGTTGATGAAACTCTTATAGTTCTATTTTGCCAACCGGTAGCAGTATATTCTTTAACTTTTTCATCTTTAACAATTTTGTTTCCTCGTAAATGAATATGAGGAGGGTTATCCATTTCTATAATTCGTGTTTCTCCGTTTAATAAAGTATCCACAACGGTTAGAGTGGAGTAACTGATTTTTCTAACTTCACAAACCGGCAAAACATCCATTATTACTTTAACAGATTCTACCAAATCCATATCACTTGCAATAAATCTGACAGCCATTTCTGCAGTCATGCAAGATAAAATGTTAGCTTTAACACCGCTACCAAGACCGTCTGAAAGTACAACAATTCGTCTTTCTTCTTCAGGAATTTGCTTTAAGGCAAAAGAATCCCCACAAATTTCTTCTCCGTTCTTTTCTTCTTGAGCATAATCTACTTCAACAAAAAGATTTTTTCCGTTCATTTTAGTTTTCCTTTTTAACCTTAACTACTTGAGTATTTGTTGCGGGTATAGAAAACCCTTTTGAAATTGAACGTA
>DAINPX010000485.1:0-2072 GCA_036743235.1 Melioribacteraceae bacterium | reverse complement strand
GTTCTTATGTTTTATATACAGCCGGATTGGCAATGTTGTTTTTAGGAACATGTTATTGGTTAATAGATGTAAAAAAAATAACCTGGTGGACTAAGCCGTTTATTGTATATGGAACTAATGCAATAACTGTATTTTTCTTGTCGGGGTTAGTTGCTAAATCCATGGGATTGATAACTTGGATGAATTCTGAAGGTGTGGAAATATCGCTAAAAGGATATTTATATGATAGTTTATTCACTTGGTGGTTATCTCCTATTAATGCTTCTTTGGCATGGGCAATATCTTATATAGCTATTTGGCTTGGATTAATGTGGATTTTATACGCCAAAAAGATATTTATTAAAGTATAAATTATTTGTTACCGTCTTAAAAAGTTTTGTAATCTATAATTATTTTTTAAGACGGTATTAAGTTAAAAAATAAATGTAACTTGTTAATGTATTTGACTTTAGCATAATTATTACGTAAATTCTTTTTTACATTTATAAGAGTAATAAAATGCTGAAAAAGTCAATCATTATTTTTATCCTCTTCTATTCAATAATTTATCCTCAAGTAACAAATTTTAACTTGAGCGAATACCTGCAATTTTATAATTCTCTACAAAATGCAAGTTACCAACAAATAAGAGAGCTGCACGAAGCAGGTGAGTTTAATGCCCAATCAATAAATTTATGGGATGATGCATTATTTAAAGACGCAATTATGCAGAAATATTCATTAACAAATTATGAAATTAATTTAATTAGAAATAATGGTTTTGTTGTTAGCGAAAGGCTTGCACAAGAATCGTTCTTTATGCAATTAAGAGACATTTACCATTCGGATTTGCCGGTATTTATTAGTACAGATGCAGTATTACACGCCTTTCATCGGTCGTACGATAATATTTTAAAAGATTGTGAAACAGGGTATATTATTCCAAAAATTCAAGAACTTCTAAACGGAATTAGACAATCTTTTCAGATGTTACAGATTCGTTATTCTAATAGCTTGATAATGCAAGAAAGAATAAAGGATTTAGATTTTTATATCACTGTTCCTGCAAAGTTGTTAGATAATTCAGTTCAACCATTTTTTTCGTCAAATGTAGCAAAAGTAGATTCATTTATTAATTTTGTAAATAATGAACTACCTGAAGAAATTAATTTTTTATCAACAAAACCACGCAAAATTGATTTTAGCCAATTTAAACCTCGTGGTCATTACACTGATATTAATAATCCGAATTTGGCAAAATATTTTAGAGCAATGATGTGGTTGGGAAGGGTTGAATTATATCTTATTTCTCCTTCCGGAGTAATTGAAGCTCCTACTTTTAAAGATGTTCAAAGACAAATTATTGTATCATATTTAATGCTGGAAGCAATTGAAAACAATAACAAAGCTAATTACGATAATATCGAAGAAATGATAAGATTTTTTGTCGGATTTCAAGACAATGTTTCTTTAAAACATTTACAGGAACTAAGAACAGAACTTAGTTTTAATACTGCGGATTTTTTTCTTGACAGCTTAAATACTGTAAATTTTCAAACTTTATTAGCTAATAAATCATATGCAGGTCAAATGATTTTAAGCCAAATGCTTACAAGTAACGGAATTTCGGGAGATTCTATTAAACCGGCAAGTGCATTTATGCTTTATGGTCAAAGGTTTGTTGTAGATTCTTATGTTACCGGAAATGTTGTATTTGATAAAATTAGATATAACGGTGCAGCAATTAGACGAATGCTTCCAAATCCCTTAGATGTGTTGTTTGCAATTGGCAATAATGCTGCTTTGCAACTATTACAAAACGAAATAGAACAATATAAATACGCCCAAAATTTAGGTGCATTGCGTTACTTAATAGATAGTTATCAACAAGATTTTTGGCAATTTTCATTTTATAATTCGTGGTTAGCGGCAATTAAAACATTAAATCCACCTAACAGAGAAAATAGAAACGAATTACCGTATTTTATGCGTACTGGTGCCTATTGGCAACAAAAGATGAATACTCAACTTTTGTTGCCAATAGGCACCAGTACGCATAAAATAGAAACGAATTACCGTATTTTATGCGTACT
>DAINPX010000484.1:0-2092 GCA_036743235.1 Melioribacteraceae bacterium | reverse complement strand
CTGCAACTTTTTCATTGCTTTCGGATGGAAGACATATTGTATCTTTTGATAAGATTATGCAAGCAATGAAACAAACAGGAAATGATTTACCGCATATTTATAAGGAAACCGGCGAAGGCGGATTAGCGGCATTATGGGATTAAAATAATTAGGTGAAAAATGAAAGTTAACAAAATATCAGCTTCAATGTTTATTCTTTTTTTAGTACTTCTTTTTTCTTGCAATAAAAATTTGGAAGAATCAACAAAAAAGATGAAAGCAACTGTTAATTTAGAAGGTATATGGCAATACACATACTTTGAGGATAATGATACTATAATCACAAATATCGAAGAATTACCTTTTATTAAATTTGAAGGACAAACATTTGTTGTTTCTAAAAACGAAAAAATAATACAACGCGGAACTTATAAAGTGACTTTATCTAATGAATTTAACAAACTTAATATTAGTATTGTTGAAGGAGATAATTATGGAATAAATTATAAGGCAATTTATAATATAGTAGATGATAGTCTTTTAACGATAAATTATGGTAAGGAGAGTTTTCCAAATAATATTAATTCAATAAATAACGGTTTTATTGTTAGATTAGAAAAAATTAAATAATCACGACATCTTTAATTTTTTGTTTAGATAAATTTAGTAGTTTAGATAATACTTCATGTTCTTCTTTTTTAGCATTTTTTAAATATTTGTTAAAATATTCAATTGCTTTTTCAAATTGACCTAAATTACGATAAATCTCCCCAATATTCAAGAAGCTAACAGTATCTAATTTGTATAAATAGATATCTAATAAAGCCATTAAATTTCTTTCTGCTAATACTAATGCAAATTCATCTGATTGAAGTTTAATGGAATGATTAAAATTAAACCTGATTTGATTTCTTATGTATAATTCATCAGTTAAATCAATTTGGTAGTTATTATCCAAATACTCCATATAGTCATAAATTGTTAATTCAGGTAGCTGCTGTAAAGCTGAATTTAGAGTGCCGGCTGTATATAAATTAAAATCATTTAACCAAAAAAAACTATTACAATTTATACACTTTGTTATACGAATAATATTCGGCAACATTGGTGCCATAATAAAACCATCGGAATAAGAAACAGCACCAAATGTGTTACCGGAAATTAATTCAATATAATCATATAATTTATTACAATAAGGACATTTATATATAACAGGGTTTAATATCATAATTACTTATTAAAACTTGTAACCACGTAAAAACTCTTCAGCTAACATACGTCTTCGTCCTTCAGGTTGAATTTCCAAAATTTGCAAGGTTGAATTCATACACCCTAAAAATATCTCATTTTTTGTAGTCTTAATATTCCCCATTTCGACAAAAGGTTCTTTGAGTGCTTTAGTTTTAAATATTTTATAATTTTTAGAATTAATTTCTAAAACAGAACCCGGCACCGGAGATAATCCACGCACTTGATTATGTAATAGAATAGCATCTTTATTAACATTTAACAGACAGGTCTCTTTTGTTATTTTGGGTGCAGAGGAGGAGTGTGCATCTTCTTGTGCTTTTAAATCCAAATTTCCATTCTCAATTTTCTCTAAAGTTTCGATAATTAAATTAGCCCCTTCGATGCTCATTTTATTGTGAAGAGAGCCAAAATTATCATCATCATTAATTTCGATGTGCTTTGTAAGAATAATATTACCGGTATCAACAGTTTCTTTTAAGAAAAAGGTAGTAAGCCCTGTTTCTTTGTCTCCATTAATTAAAGCCCATTGAATTGGTGCTGCACCTCTATATTTTGGAAGTAGTGAACCGTGCAAATTAAACGAGCCATATTTAGGTATTAAAAATACTTCTTTGGGTAATATTTTAAAGGCAACAACAATAAATACATCAGGGTTGATATCTATTAATTCTTTAATAAATTTTTCATCTTTAAACTTTTCGGGTTGAATAACTTTCAATCCTTGTTGTAAAGCAAATTGTTTAATTGGTGAAAAAGCAACTTTTTTACCTCGACCTTGTTCTTTATCAGTATTGGTAACTACTGCACTAATAGTATGTTTGCTATTTAAAATGGCATTTAACGAAGGAACGGCAAAATCGGG
>DAINPX010000483.1:0-2115 GCA_036743235.1 Melioribacteraceae bacterium | reverse complement strand
AACTATACCGCAAAAAACATTAACGTATTAAAAGGACTTGAAGCCGTAAGGATGAGACCCGCCATGTATATTGGGGATGTAGGTTCAAGGGGTTTACATCACCTTGTTAACGAGGTTGTAGATAATAGTATAGATGAATGCTTAGGCGGATATAACGACTATGTTTTTGTTCAAATTAACAAAGACGGTAGCGTAACGGTTTTAGATAGAGGTAGAGGTATTCCGGTAGATATGCATCCGGAAGAAAACAGATCGGCATTGGAAGTTGTAATGACTGTACTGCATGCCGGTGGAAAGTTTGATAAAGATAGTTACAAAGTTTCAGGCGGTTTACACGGTGTTGGTGTTTCTGTGGTTAATGCTTTATCCGAATGGTTAATTGTTGAAGTAAAACGTGACGGTAAAATTTATCAACAAGAGTATGAAAGAGGAATTCCTAAATATGCGGTAAAAGAAATAGGAAAATGTAAACCGACTGAAACAGGAACAAAAGTAACCTTTTTACCTGATAGTGAAATATTTAAATCTACAAAATTTAAATTTGAAACTCTTGCCGAAAGAATGATGGAATTGGCATACCTTAACAAAAATATAACTATTGAAATTAAGGATGAAGCCGAAGGAGAAGAAGCAGTTTATCATTTTAAAGGCGGTTTGGTAGAATTTGTAAAATACTTGGATGAAAATAGAGAAGCTTTACATAAACCGGTATATATTGAAGGCGAAAAAGAGAACACTCCAGTTGAGATATCTTTTGAATATAATAGCCAATATAGCGAAAACGTATTTAGCTACGTGAATAATATTAATACCCACGAAGGCGGTACTCATTTAGTAGGATTTAGAACTGCATTAACCAGAACTTTAAATACTTATGCTTCTAAAAACAATTTAATTAAAGAAAACTCAAAGATAACTTTAACAGGCGAAGATTTTAGAGAAGGTTTAACGGCAGTAATAAGTGTTAAAGTTGCAGAACCGCAATTTGAAGGACAGACAAAAACAAAACTTGGTAACGGCGAAGTAAAGTCTATTGTAGAATCTATTGTTGGTGAAAAATTAGCCGAATTTTTAGAAGAGAACCCTGCAGTTGGCAAAAAAATTATCGAAAAATGTATGAAATCGGCAGAAGCTCGTGAGGCGGCAAAAAAAGCGCGTGAGTTTGTTCGTCGTAAAAATGCTTTGGATACAATGCGATTACCGGGGAAATTAGCCGATTGCTCGATAAATGATCCTGAACACTGCGAAATGTACATTGTGGAAGGGGATTCCGCAGGTGGTAGTGCTAAACAAGGCAGAGATAGAAGATTTCAAGCTATCTTACCCTTACGCGGTAAAATATTAAATGTCGAAAAATCGAAATTAAACAAAATTTTAGAGAATAACGAAATTAAGGCAATGATAGCTGCATTGGGGACGGGAATAGCCGAAGATTTTAACGGTGATAAATCGCGTTACGGAAAAGTAATAATAATGACGGATGCGGATGTTGATGGCAGCCACATTAGAACATTGTTGTTAACTTTCTTTTACAGATATATGCAAGATTTAATAAATCAAGGTAAAGTATATATTGCTCAACCCCCTTTATATAAAATTAAGAAAGGGAAAGAGGAATTTTATGCATATGATGATGACGAAAGAGATAAAATATTAAAACGCTTTAAAGGTGTTACCGATGAAAAAGAAGAGTTGGACGAAACAGGTACTCCAAAAGGTGTTGTTATATCCCGTTATAAAGGGTTGGGAGAAATGAACCCAGAACAATTGTGGGATACAACAATGAATCCCGAAACGCGTACTATTTTACAAGTAAATTTGGAAAGTGCCGCACGTGCCGATAAAATTTTTGAAACACTTATGGGTGATGCTGTAGAACCACGCCGTGAATTTATAGAAAAACATGCAAAATATGCAAAACTTGATATATAATTATGATTTTAAGAGAATTTAAGAGTAAATAGATTATGCCAACACTATTTGAAAAAGTTGTTCCCGTATCAATAGAAGACGAGATGAAATCATCGTATATAGACTATGCGATGAGTGTAATTGTTGCACGTGCGTTACCGGATGTTAGGGATGGATTAAAACCCGTTCATAGAAGAATTTTAT
>DAINPX010000482.1:0-2125 GCA_036743235.1 Melioribacteraceae bacterium | reverse complement strand
TATTTCAAATCCTTTAAGATAATTACGGTTTTTATAAACTTCAATAATAACTTCTGCAACATAATCGATATGGCTTTGAGTGTAAACTCTTCTTGGAATAGCGAGTCTTACCAATTCCATTGGGGGAGTAATTAGATTGCCGTCATTACCATATTTACCAAACATAACGCTGCCAATTTCTACTCCACGAATGCCGCCTTCAATATAAAGTGCACAAGCAACAGCTTGTCCGGGATATTGATGAGGAGGAATATGTGGAACAAAACGTTTTGCATCTAAGTAAATAGCATGACCGCCGGTCGGTTCAATTATTGGGACACCCAAAGCAGTAATTTTTTCACCTAAGTATTCTATACTTCTTATGCGGTATTGCAAATAGTTTTCGTCAACAATTTCTTCAAGTCCTGTAGCAATTGCTTCTAAGTCTCTTCCGGCAAGTCCGCCATAAGTAGGAAAACCTTCTGTAACAATTAATAAGTTTCTGCACTTAGTTGCCAAACTATCGTTATTTAATGCCAAAAATCCGCCAATATTAACCAAAGCATCCTTTTTGGCACTCATGGTTGCTCCATCTGCATAAGAAAACATCTCTTGGCAAATTTCCAGTACGGATTTATTTTCGTATCCTTTTTCGCGTTTTTTAATAAAATAAGCATTTTCTGCAAATCTACAAGCATCAATAAATAAAGGCAAATTATATTTTGTGCAAATATCTTTAACTTGTTTAATATTTTCCATAGAAACGGGTTGACCGCCACCGGAATTATTAGTAACCGTTATCATTACCAAAGGGATATTTTCAGTACCTGTATTTTTAATAAAATCTTCAAGTTTTTCGATGTCCATATTGCCTTTAAAATCGGCTTTAATTTCCGGGTGTTTGCCTATTTCATTTAATAAATCTACTGCAATTGCTCCGCTAAACTCTACATTTGCTCTTGTAGTATCGAAGTGAGTATTATTGGGAATAAATTTTCCTGTACCGCCAACTATGGAAAATAGTATTTTTTCGGCTGCACGCCCCTGATGAGTTGGAATGATAAAATTCATACTCGTAATTTTTTTTACGGCAGATTCAAATCTATAAAAACTTTTAGAACCGGCATAAGCTTCATCTCCTTCCATAATGCCGCTCCACTGTTTAGCACTCATGGCACTTGTACCGCTATCGGTTAACAAATCAATAATTACATCATCGGCATGTAACAAAAACGGATTATATCCGGCTTTTTCCAATAATTCAATTCTTTCTTCTTTTGTTGTAAACCGTATCGGTTCTACCGATTTAATTTTAAATGGTTCAATAATAGTTTTCATTAATATTTCCTCGTTAAATTCTTTTAATTATTTTGATAAATAAATAGTATATTAATATAACAAAATAAATTTAATTTAAAAATAGTGATAATTTTTGATGAAGATATTTAATTGGTTAAGAAACAAATATTGCTTAGTTACGTCTAAATATTAATAAATAACATTTAAGTAATTAACTAAAAACGGAGAAAAAATGGAAGAAATGCAACAATCTGAACCGGAATTAAACGAAGCAGTACAAGAAACTGCCCCAAGTCATTCCGATAATATAGTTGGGTTATTTTTAGAGCCGGCTAATACTTTTGAAAAAATTAGTTATTATGCCTCAAAAACCATCGACTGGTTAATACCTACATTATTAATTATTGTAATTGCAATTTTTGCCAATTTTGTGATGTTTAGTAATGCCCAAATTAAATACTCCATGATTGAAAAACAAATGGAAAAAATGACCCAAAATTTTAATGAAATGGTTGAAAAAGGACAAATGCCTGCAGAAGTTGCCGATGAGCAGTTAGAAAAAATTAGAGAAAATATGGATAAAAACATTGGTGGTTTTTCTCCGATGCAAATTATAGGAACTTTTATTGTAATATTTCTTAAACTGTTTATTGTTGCAGGTATATTTTTCTTATTCTTTAAGTTATTTTATAAAGGAGGCGGGAATTATAAAAGTTCGTTGGTTGCATTGGGGTTACCGACTTATATAACTGTAATTCAAGTAGTTGTTATGGTTTTAGCAGCTTTGTTAATGAAAAAAATGTTTTCCGGTTTAAGCATATCCGATTTCTTAGACCTTGATAAAGGG
>DAINPX010000481.1:0-2134 GCA_036743235.1 Melioribacteraceae bacterium | reverse complement strand
AAATGAAAAAATATTTTGAGTTAAAAACTCCCGCCTTAAACCATGCAACAGATTTGGCAAGTAACTACCAACTAAAAGATCAAGGAATTAACTATACATATCGTGAATATTGGAACCTTACCGAAGAAGCATTATATGAAGAAATAATTTTTAGAGGAGAAGGCACTATTTCTAAAAACGGTGCGGTTGTAGTTGAAACAGGAAAACATACTGCAAGGGCGGCTACAGATAAATTTGTTGTTAAAGAATCCAGTACCGAAAATGACATTTGGTGGGGTTCTAATAATCGCCCAATAGCAGAAGAAAAATACAATATAATGTATGAACGTCTTCTTGCAAGATTACAAGGAGAAGATTTATTTATTCAAGATTGTTATGTAGGTGCAGATCCAAATTATCAGATGCCCATACGCATTATTACGGAAACCGCTTGGCATAGCCTATTTGCACGTAATATGTTCATTACTACCAAAGACACTGATAAGTTAAAAAATTTCAAACCTTATTTTACTGTTATCTGCGTTCCCGGTTTTAAAGTAGAACCGAATATTGACGGTTCTAAAAGTGAGACTGCAATAGTGCTTAATTTTGCAACCAACACTGCAATTATTGCAAATACGTTATATGGTGGGGAAATTAAAAAATCAATTTTTACAGTATTAAACTTTTTATTAACATTTAAAGATGTATTACCAATGCATTGTTCGGCAAATGTTGGAGCTAACGGAGATACGGCTTTGTTTTTCGGATTAAGCGGAACCGGAAAAACAACATTATCTGCAGATCCTAAACGTAAACTAATTGGTGATGATGAGCATGGTTGGAGTAAAGATGGTATTTTTAATTTTGAAGGGGGCTGTTATGCCAAAGTTATAAGACTTTCCGAGGAGAGTGAACCACAAATATTTGCAACAACTACAAAGTTTTCTACAATATTGGAAAATGTTGTTATAAACCCGATAACTAGAGAAATTGACTTGAACGATGATTCCTTAACGGAAAACACACGTGCATCATATCCTATTAGCTCAATTGAAAACATTATAGAATCCGGTTATAAAAATACACACCCTAAAAATGTTATATTTTTAACCTGTGACGCATCAGGTGTTTTACCACCGATTGCAAAACTTACACCCGATCAAGCTCAGTATCATTTTATAAGTGGCTATACATCCAAAATTGCAGGAACAGAGATTGGATTAGGAAAGGAACCACAAATTGCCTTTAGTGCATGCTTTGGAGCACCTTTTATGGTACGTCACCCCTCTGAATATGCAAAAATGCTAAAAGAAAGATTAATTGAACATAATTCAAATGTCTATTTGGTAAATACGGGATGGATTGGCGGTAAATATGGAGTTGGCAAACGTATTAGTATTAAACATACACGTAGTTTGCTGAATGCCGCCTTGGAAGGATCTCTTGATAACGTAGAATATAGGAAAGATAAATTATTTGGTTTTTATGTACCAACTACCTGCCCAAATGTTCCTGAAGAAATTTTAGATCCGGTAAACTCTTGGCTTAATAAAGATGAGTATTGGGAAAAATATGACTTGCTTGCTTCAAAATTTATTGCTAATTTTAAACAATTTGAATCAGAAGTTGATATTTCAGTATTAAATGGTGGTCCCAAACGGTTAAATGAAATTTAAAAACATTTTGACGCTCCCCAATTAGTTTTTGGGGAGCTAAATTTTGGCGGAGGTAATATGTTAGAATGTGAATGTTTAAGTGCTTGTCCTTTTTTTAACGACAAAATGAAAGAAAAACCTGCAATGGCAAAAGTATATAAAGAAAAATATTGCCTTGGTGGACATAAAACCGAGTGTGCAAGATATTTGGTAAGAAATGCAATTGGCAAAGAAAATGTTCCTCTTGATTTATATCCTAATCAAATGGAAGCTGCAAATTCAATAATTTTAAACTTTAAGCAATAAAAATATTAAAAATATTTTTTAAGTTCAGCAATTATCTTATCAGTTGCACCTATGTTTTTTAAAACATAGTTTCCTGATATTTGTCCGCTTTCTTTTCTGTAATTATCATCAGTTAATAAGGTTCTTAATATCTTAAATGCTTCTATTTTATTATTAACCTTAAAACCGCCCCCAATTTTAACTAAATAATT
>DAINPX010000480.1:0-2136 GCA_036743235.1 Melioribacteraceae bacterium | reverse complement strand
AAACATACAATTAAATTTTATCGAACTTGTTAAAGAGATGCATGAAAAAATAAGAATAATTGTAACTTTTATTGCTCTCCTTGAACTTATTAAAGTCGGTAGAATTGGTCTTAAAGAATCACAGAACTTTAACGACTTTATTATTTACGGTATTACAAATGGATAATATATATTTACCGATAATTGAAGCATTAATTTTTTCTGCAGAAGAACCATTAACTTTATCTGAAATTTCTAAAGCTATTAAAGAAATTGATGGAGAGGAAGTTTCTGATACAGAAATTGAATTAGCGGTTGATACATTAAATGAAAAATATAAAAATTTTGAAATTTCAATAAACATACTAAGAGTTTCAAACGGTTTTTTATTTGCTACCAAGCCGGAATACGCAAAGTATGTGGGATATTTATCATCGGAAAAGAGTAGTCGAAGGTTAAGTCAGGCTGCTTTAGAAACTCTTGCTATAATTGCTTACAAACAACCAATTACAAAGCCTGAAATTGAAGCAATAAGAGGGGTTAATTCCGATTATATGATTAATACTTTGCTTGAAAAGAACTTAATAACAATAAAAGGAAGAGCAGAAACAATTGGAAGACCTTTATTATATGTAACAACAGATACTTTTTTAATCTATTTCGGATTAAACAAACTATCCGACTTGCCTAAACCAAGGGAAATCGAAGAGATTATGCAAGATGCTGATTTTCAAGAGCAAAAAAGAAAACTTTTAATGAACCAAATTGAAGAGATAGTAGAAAATGAAACAAACCAAGAATCCGAACCTGATTAGATTAAATAAATATCTTGCTGATGCAGGAATAGATAGCAGACGGAAGGTTGAAGAACTGATAACATCTGGACGTGTTGAAGTAAACAGTAAAATAGTTACTGATTTATCTGTTAAAATTGATCCTTCTAACGATATAATTTCGGTTGACGGTGAAAAAGTTAGAGAAGAAAAAAAAGTCTATTTCTTACTTAATAAACCGAAAGGTTTTATAACAAGTCGATCTGATGAAAAAAATAGACCGGTTGTTATTGAACTTATTAAAACAGATAAAAGGATTTTTCCTGTTGGACGATTAGATAGAGATACAACCGGATTGTTAATTTTAACTAATGACGGGAATTTTGCCAATATATTTATGCATCCAAAACACGATATTGAAAGAGAATATGTTGTTAAATTAGACCGTGATTTATTAGAACATGACAAAGAAAAATTGTTAACCGGAGTATATCTGGATAAAAAAAGAAGTGTATTTAAAAAAATCTACTCTAAGGCAAAAAAATCGCAAAGAATATTTAATGTTATTACAACCGAAGGAAGATATCATTTTGTTAAAGAAATGTTTAAAGCTCTCGGATATCATGTACAATCATTGCAACGTATTAGATTTGGAATGTTTGTTTTACCTAATATTAAAGAAGGCACATACATCAAAATAGATGATAAAGTAATTGAGAACATAAAAAAAGAGTATGGTTATTAATAAAAAAATTGTATTATTATTTTTATTTTTTGTTTCGGTATTAACGGCACAACAAAAAGATACGGTTGTAAGCAATATTCCAAAACAGAATATAAATGCAACTATTGAGTTAAGGAATCATCTTGATGATATTTTTAATGATAGTAACTTTTTAGGCGCCACTTGGGGTGTTTTTATAAAGTCACTTAAAACCGGTGAGATTTTATATAAAAGAAATGCCGATAAATTTTTTATTCCTGCAAGTAATATTAAGTTATTTACAACTGCCGCAGCTTTATTGTTATTAGGAGAAAATTATAGGTACAAAACAAGAATATATGCAGAAGGAGACATTTACAAAGGGACTTTATACGGAAATTTGATTATACAAGGTTCAGGTGATCCTACAATATCAAATCGCTTTATTGCCGGCGATGTTGATACAATTTTCAAGGCATGGTCTGATAGTTTAAGTATTAGAGGAATTAAAAAAATATCGGGTAATTTATTGGGAGATGATGATGCATTTGACGAAAAAGGTTACGGTACAGGTTGGATGCGAGATTACGAATATGCTTGGTTTGCTGCAGCATCAGGTGCATTAAGTTTTAATAATAATGTTATAAATATATACATTAAACCTACTTCAAAAGATCTTCC
>DAINPX010000479.1:0-2146 GCA_036743235.1 Melioribacteraceae bacterium | reverse complement strand
GATAAGCTCCAAGTATCCGACACATTTAATGTCTGTGCTTCAAATTTTAATCTTTCTGCTTCTGCTTTTGCTTCATCTTGAGTGTAGCCTTCATCAATTCTTTTTTGTTCTAATTGCTCGGCAGCTTCCGATATTTTAATATCGGTTGTAGGTAAATATACAGGGTTAACCATAGACTCGGTATGCTGATAGTTGAGTTTAAACGTACTTCCGGGTAAACTGACAGGCAACACTTTAATAACATCCAAATCTGCCATAACACCCCAAGCACGTCTTTCTTCGCGTGAACCAAAACGCTCCGCAAGTCTATGAAAATTTGGATCTGTTTGGCTCATATTAACGTTTACATTCAAAATATCTGCAAATCGAATAGAGGTAGCTCCCGAATACGCCCAACCAGGACTATCATCTGCTTCCAATACTCGCAATTCGTTAACCCAAATATCACCCGAAACTTCTTGTTCGGTAGTTCCTAATTCTTTTGGATTTATAACGCCTATAGTAAAGTATTGCAGACTTCTTAAAGTCGGCTTCCCTTTTACTCCGTAATAATGTCCTTCCACACCCGGAACCGGAATTCTGACCGTAGCCGTATCGCTACTCCTCCTTTGTTTGAGTGCGGTTAAATCGCTAAAAAGTATTTTTATCTCGTTCCAGCCAGATCTTACAGGTTGACGATATTCATAATAGTTTAACGAGTCTGCTCCAAATCTAAAATAAACTTCACTTGCATAATCGTTTTCGCTAATATAGTTTGAAACCGAACCGTTTTGGTCGTTAAGATCTCCGTGAACAAATAATTTCATTTCTTTATAGAAAAATACATCTAAAGGTCTTGTAAGATACTTTACTATATCTCGTTTATCGCCATCTTTTAAATTTTTAATTTTTAGTAATAACGATTGTTCGTTGGCAAGCACCTCTTCTTCGGTTTTCGATTTATCACGTTCACGAAATACTCCCGGTGGACTATAATAATCCGGATTATCTTCAATATTTATAGTCGATAAAGTTAATACATCATCATCTGCCGTTACAAAAGGCGGTCTTAAAACTTTTTGCCACTGATTTCCAACAAGGTTAAATTCTGCAATTCTTAAATGAACATCCGATTCAACCCCTGAAACCCAGACTCTAATAATCTCCACTAATGAAAAACTAGGGTCATTTACTTTTTCGGCAAAATCTTTTAAAGGTACTTTATATAAATACCATCTTGCATTATCACCACCGCCTGCAATAAAAGGATTTGTTATTCTATTTGTATCAAGCGGAATTGCATATCTAAAATAACTATTTACAACATCCAAATTTCTATTGTTGTTTAAATCTTCCGCGTCAGGTAATCTACCGTTATCCGATAATTGACCGTTTCCTTCCGTACCGTTAATATTTTGATAATCATTTGCATTAGGATTTGCATTGGAAGAAAATACAAATTGAAAATTATCTCCGGAAGGATCGGGGGTTGTACTAGAATAATTTGGCTCTGCATAATCTAAAAGTCCGTCAATACCGGTATCTTCTCCTTCATCAAGTAATCCGTTATCATTTTTGTCTTCGGTATCTCTTTTATCGTTAGGAATTATATCTTCGCTAATTCTACCTAAGTCTATATAAATTTTAGCATTTTCGGGAGCTTCTTTCACTTGAAGCCAAAACTCTAAATATTCAATATTTTCTTTTGTCAAATCACTTGCAGATGAAGACAATAACTTCATCATTCCGCCCCAATTTCTTGAAGGGTTTTCTAGTGTTGGGTTATAGTTATATGAGCCCCTACTACTTGGTCTATAAACATAATCTAAAACCGTAACTTGTTCGTCGTTACGAGATACAGACTTATTAGGCCAAATATCTGTAACTTTAACATTTGAAGGCAAAACATTGAACCAAAAACTTTTTGCCTTATAATTCATAAGTAACTTTTTAGAAAGATTTGATAAAATGCCCATATTATCCGGAGGAGATAAATCTTTCCATGCAGTATAACTTACACCAATCGGAATAATACGTTTTGAACCTTCAAAATCATCTATATATGCAATGCTTTTACCTTGGTCGCTACTTATTGTACTTTTCTTTGTGTTAGGATCGGGACTCATGTATGCAAATTCACCCTTAAAAGAGATACTTGACATAGCAC
>DAINPX010000478.1:0-2165 GCA_036743235.1 Melioribacteraceae bacterium | reverse complement strand
TCTTCCAGTCGCTTATTAAGTATGGGTGGATTAGGTTATGCCGTTCAAAATTCAGACTTCCTAAGTGATCTTAATCCGGCAAACTGGTATAAAATTTATGCAACACGACTCGAGACAAATTTTTTGTTAAACGGTGTAAACTTAGATGACGGTTTAAGCAAAAATAAATATTCAAAAGGTATTTTTAACGGAATTAAAATTGGGATACCAGTTGAAAGAGATCTTGGAATTGCCGTTGTTTTGGGAATTGCACCTGAATCGTTTGTACAATACGAAGTTGTTCAAAGTAGCGTAAACAATAGTATAGAAAACTATACATCTACATATAAAGGGGAAGGCGGTATTAATCGACTTTTTATAGGTAGTAGTGTAAAACTACCTTATAATTTTGTATTTGGAGCCTCATTCGATTATTATATGGGAAATATAAAATATTCTTCATCAATTGAGTATGAAGATAATTCAGACTATAATAACAGTTCGGTTATTAAAGATAGAGATTATAAAGGTTTAGGATTTAATATCGGTATTTTAACACCGGATTTAAATAATTTTATCAAAATTGATAAAATTCAAGAATTAAGATTGGGAATGGGTTTTAAATATGTATCAAATATTAGAACAGATACCACTTTATACATTGGCTCGTTACTCGGTGAAAAACTGGTTGAAAGAATTCCGGTTTATACTCATTTACCTTATAAATTTGGTATGGGATTAAGTTTTATTTATGACCAAAATTATTTGTTTACAATAGATTATGCTAATCAACCATGGAGTAAGTTCACTTTTAACGGTGAAGCAGATCCGAATTTGCGAGATTTTCACAAGATTAGTATAGGAATAGAGCATAGAAATTCTGTAAACAGATTTAGTACATTTACCGATCAAATTATTCTAAGAGGCGGAATTGGTTATGAACAGACCCAATATAAAGTAAATGGCACGGGAATTGATTATTATTATTTATCTGCAGGTTTAAGTTTTCCGCTAATGTTTGAAAACACTATAGATATTGGAATATCGGCCGGTTTTAGAGGTAAAAAAGAAAATGAATTAATTAAAGAAACAGTTTATAATTTATCAGTATCATTAAGTTTTGGTGAGCTTTGGTTTACCAGACAAGACAGATAACAAATTTCGGAGAGGTATAAAGTGAAAACATTACGACTTACGATTGCAATTTTAGCTGTTGTAGCTATGTACACAAACACAACCGCAAAACTATTAAAAGCCGATAGTTTAAATATATTGGCAGAATTCAGCTTGTTCAACGAGTATCATAAGAACAAAGATTATACAAGTGCCGAGCCTCATGGCTGGAATGTAATAAACAATAAACCGCAAGATTTTATACGTTTTAAGGTATTTAAAAAAATGGAAGATATATTGTGGTATATGCATGATAGTTTAGCCAAAACCGATGAAGAAAAAATTAAATATACTGACACAACATTATATTTTTATGATATTGCTGCTAATTACGAAAAAGATAAATTAGGTGCCCATTTAGTAAGAAAAGCTTTTGTATTAGAAGTATGGAAAAAAGCTCCGATAGAAACAGTGATTGTTGCTTACGAAAAAGCATTTGAAGCAGATCCAACTATCGATTCCTACTATAAAGATCGATTAGGCATTATTTATAGCACAAATGCTAATGAAACTAACGGATATAAAGAAAAAGCTTTAGATTTATATTTGAAATTGCAAGAACTTGAACCTGATAATGAAGTTTGGATTTCAAGAGTTACTGCTTTGGCTGAAGATGAAAACCAATTAATGGATTTTAAGAAAAAAGGTTGGGAATTAGATAAAGAAAGTATTGAAAAAGCATGGAGTTATGCAAGTACTTGTTTAAGATTTCGCAATTTTGAAAGAGCAGTAGAACCTTTAGAATTTTTAACTAAAAAAGCTCCGGAGGTTGTAAACTACAAAAAAGAGCTTGCAAGAACTTATGATAAGTTAGAAGAAAGAGAAAAAGCTTTGGAAGTATATAAAGAATTAACTAAAGTTGACCCTGAAAACAAAGAAAATCATATAAATTTAGCTATTATTTACAAAGATATGAATCAACTATCAACAGCAAGAAACCATTTAAGAATAGCTGCCAAGATGGATCCGAATTGGGATTATCCTCTATTTATTGAAGCCCAGTTATATGAACA
>DAINPX010000477.1:0-2186 GCA_036743235.1 Melioribacteraceae bacterium | reverse complement strand
AACGGAAAATGCTCCTATAGTTCCTAATGCGGTTATAAATTTTCGTCTATCCATTGTTATACTCCAAAAGATTCACCGCATCCACAGGTTTTTTTAGCATTGGGATTATTAAAAATAAATCCTCTTCCGTCTAATCCGCTACTAAAGTCAAGCTCACATCCCATTAAATAAAATAAACTTTTTCCATCAACAATAAGTTTAACGCCATTAGTATTAATAACGGAATCATTTTCTTTAATTTCATTATCAAAACCAAGTTTATAAGTTAATCCGGAACAGCCTCCCCCTTTTACACTTAAACGTAAGCCATAATCTTGGTCAATTGAGTTTTCTTCCATCAATTGATTTATCTCCTTTGCAGCTCGTAAACTAACTTTTATATCACTTTCAAAAACATTTTCCATTTTTAGAACCTTTTTACTTTTCTTCTAAAACGGAATCCTCCTGTTTAAAGTTCACTTTAAAGGACTTATTGTCTATTTTTACCAATACGCCTTCATTAATCAAAATATTAATAAATTCTAAACAAATTTGTTCTGCCTCAGGATATTTTAGGTCTATATTTTTACTTTTAAAATAATATTTAATTGCATATTGAATATCGCGAAAAAAGATATTTGAATTAAAAAATACCGGATATTTTTCCTTCATAAAATTAAAAAAAATCAATTTATTTTCTACTAAATCTTGAATATAATTCATTTTCTTTTCCTGTGTCTTACTATCAATATAAAAACAAATAATTTTAAGGATTATAGATTAACGTTAGCACCCTATTAATTACCCACAAACGAAAAACATGCTTTGGCAAAATTTAAAAGAGGAGTAAAATAAACTCCGAACAGCAAAATCGGAAACATCAATATTACTAATAACAAATTAACTGAAAAACTTGTTTTAATAACCGGAGTATTTTCATTAGGTTTAGATAAATACATGTGCTTCAAAACTCTAACATAAAAATATAACGAAACAACCGTATTTAATAATGCAATAATAGCAACATAAATTAATTTTGAGTCAAGTAAAGCAAAAAACAAATATAATTTAGTAATAAAACCTGCCGTAGGAGGCAAACCGGTTAACGAAATTAAGAAAACCGATAAAGCGAATGCTAAAAACGGTGAAGTAAAACCAACACCTTTAAAATCATCTATATGCTCAGAATTAATTTTATCAGAAATAAGCATTACAACTAAAAACGCCCCTAAGTTCATAAACAAATAAATGAATAAGTAAATCATTACTGCCAATAACCCCTGATTGGATAATACTGCAATACCAAGCAACATATAACCCGCATGAGCAATACTGGAATAAGCAAGCATACGCTTTAAATTATCTTGCCATAATGCCGAAAAATTTCCGACAGTCATAGTTGATATGCCAATTATTATTAAAAACGTTTGCCAATCAAAAACCGGTAATACATTCCAATAACCTACTTTAATTGTACCGTTAACAAAGCCGGTAAATATAAGGCGAATTAAAAACATAAACCCTGCGGCTTTGCTTGCTACTGATAAAAAAGAGGTTACGGTTATTGGTGCACCTTCATAAACATCAGGTGTCCAAAAATGGAACGGAACGGCAGAAATCTTAAAACCAATTCCGACAAATATCATTAAAATTGCCAAAGCTAATGTTAAATAATTTATCTCTTGTACGGCTAAAAAATTATTTATTTCAATTAAATTTGTACTTCCTGTAATTCCGTATAATAAAGAAATTCCAAATAACATTATACCCGAAGAAACAGAACCATAAATTACATATTTTAAGCCGGCTTCCCCGCTTCTATCTCTTAAACGAATAAATCCCGCCAAAACATAAGAGGGCAACGACATTAGCTCTATTGCTACAAAAACAATAATTAAATCAACCGATGATACCAAGAACATCATTCCTAAAATCATTCCCAAAATTAAAGTATAAAACTCCCCTCTTCTAACTTTTAGTTTTTCTACTTCAGCAGAAAGAATTGTAGAAATTAAAACAAAAACAGAAGAAAGTAAAATTATTATTTTGAAAAATGCACCAATAGGATCGATACCCAATAATGGAACTTTTGAAGTATTTAATGTAAAAGCTTGTTCTTTTAAATGAAAGTCTGTAATAACATAAGCTAAACTGATTAATATTCCTATTAACGAAAGATAAGGAATTATTACATTATCGGAATAAAA
>DAINPX010000476.1:0-2218 GCA_036743235.1 Melioribacteraceae bacterium | reverse complement strand
AAATAATGTTTCATCAGCAACTATTCCCCCTTCAATAATTCTAATCCCTTTTTCGTAAATAGATGTAAAAATTTCTTTTAATACTAAATCAAGGTTTTTACTCCCTTTAACTAAATCTGATCCAAGAGTTGGGTCTCCTCCTCCGACAAGATAGATATTTCCCTTTAATATACTTCCTTTTACTATTTCACCGTCATAATAAATTTTTGTTTTATAAGTATAATTTTCACCCAAAATACTAAGAGCTGCCGAAGATGTAAAAACTTTTAATCCGCTTGCCGGTGCCAAAGCGAAATTCTCATTTTTCGAAATTATTACATTATCCGAGTCAATATATTTTGCATAAATACTCCACTGAGCATTTTTTAATAGTTTGGTTGCCGATACACTATCAATATAACCTTGTAAGCTTTGAGATGATATCTCGCCAAAAACAAATAAAATCAACAATAATAGCCGTTTCATACTCATCCTATTTTTTTAATTGAAAATAGTTAACAATCGATTTAATAATTTCTGCTCTTTTATCACTTCCCAATATAGTTTCAAAAGGAAATCCTAATGCAATTATTCCATACTCATTTTTATATCCTATTGCAGCAGAATAATCGTTGTCTATATATCGCATAATTGTTTTACTTCCGTTAACCGGCAATAGTGCATCGGGCGATTCAACAGCATATAGTTTATCATTTAATTCAGTGTTAAAACAAAATGATATATTTGAAAATTTGTTAACCGATTTAACTAACCCTGTTTTACTTGCATAACCCGAAGCAATATTATACTTTAATTTATTTAAAGCAAATTTTATATCATTGCTATCCGAATATTCACTTCTAAAAATATCTGAAGCTATATAAGCCCCGGAAATTAATAAATTTCCACCTTTAGATAAATATTCTTCAATTTGTTTTTGTAAACTTTTGGTGAATATCTTAAATTGTACCCCTTTAGTTTCGTTTTCATATTTTTTTGGATATGGTGTTGCTTTTTCTTCACCAACAATAATATCTATAATCTCAAAGTTTTTATTATTATATAGCCCACTTTCAAACGCTTCATCACTACATGAAATATAAGAATATCCGTTCTTTACAAACGCTTCTCCGTGTGAATAAGCATAATTAAAAGTATTACCGGCTATTACTTTTGTTTCAAAATTTGCAGTACTGGAACCATGTCCGGGTTCATCGTTAGAAACATATGGACTTTTAGGATTGAAATCTGTTTGATAGCCTGTAAAACCTAAGTCAACTTTATCAGGAACCCCTGCATCAAGATTACTTAAAAACCCACTAAATTTTTCACCATCTATCCATTTGGGGGCAGAAATTCTATTAAATTTATTTACAATTAAAACTGTTTTATCTAATTCTGATTTACAAGCACTTAATTCTTCTGAGGGAAAACTTTCTCCACCTTCATTTACCGCAGTAATTTTAAATCTATATATCACGTTTTTTTCGGGCTTGTTAAAAATATAATTATTATTTTTAACAAAAATTCCGTTATCAAAGCCATTATTATTAGTTGCAGTATAAACAATATAGCCGGTTGGAATTGCAGTAGGTTCGGATTTATCTTCGGTAAAATTCCACGATAAATATATTTTATCGTTATCTACAAAATTTAAAGCAAAATTATTAATAGGTAATGGTTGAACTACATAATCAAAATTATTAGTAACAGATAAAAACTTTAACATCCCTTTATAAATGGATCTGCTAACAATAAATCGAAATCTCGGATCTAACATATATTTCATATCCAAGAAATTTTGATGTGATAATAGTTCAAGCAATATTGCTGGTACATTTGGTCTTTGAGATTCTGCATATTGTGCTTCTCTTAGTTGTCTTTTATTCCATGCAATATCAAAATTTTCTTTAATATCATCAACAATCTCGGTTTGAATAATATCGGTTAAATCCCTGCAAGCCAATCTACTTTTTCCGTCAGGAAATGTTTTATTATTATATGCATCAATCAAACTATAAATAGCCAAAGTTCCCACTGTAGTATCATTTCTTGTAATACCTGCATCTGTATGAAAAGCCATGGATAAATCAATAGGTATTCCTAAACCGCTTACATTTCTATTTATATTTGGTCCAAATGGGTTACCAATTAAATAATTTGTATATTCGGTCCTACTCTTATAATCATCATTATAATCGTTTTTATTATCGTTTAGATTATAGATTAAAGTATCGGG
>DAINPX010000475.1:0-2232 GCA_036743235.1 Melioribacteraceae bacterium | reverse complement strand
GATAAGTTTGTAATTGGGTATGGGTTGGATTATGGGCAAAAATATAGAAACTTACGCTCAATATATTCTTTAAATGAATAAAGAGGGAAAATATAAATGATAAATAAATTAAATTTTGCCGATAACCGAAAACAAGATAATTCAGGTGATAAAAATTCGGGTAACGGCGGTTCCAATAAAAAAAATGATGATTTCGATTGGTCGAAAATTATTAAAACAGTATTTAGCTGGGGAGCAGTAATAATTGCAGCTGTAATAGTTATGCAGTTATGGCGTGGAGGATCTTCCGGTACGGCAGAAATTACTTTTGATGTTTATCAACAGTTGCTTGAAGGAGATGAAATATTAGAAGGAAAAATAGTAAAATCCGATATTAATGATTATACGTTTGAAGGTACATTAGTCAAAGAAAAATCGTTAAACGTAAATAATACTTGGGTAAAAACCGATAAATTTACGGTAACTTTGGTAGAACCAATTTTACAAGAACAAGTTAAAATTTGGAAAGAAAAGAATGTAAAATATACTTTTATTAAAAACTCGAACGAATGGTTAAATATAATTCTGGGATTTTTGCCTTGGGTATTAATTATTGGTGTTTGGTTTTTAATAATGAGAAGAATGCAAGGCGGTGGTTCAGGCAGCAGTTCACGCGGGTTATTTAATTTTGGTAAGAGTAAAGCAAAACTTATAAATGAATCTCAAATTAAATTTACATTTAAAGATGTTGCCGGTGCAGATGAGGCAAAGTTAGAACTTCAAGAAATTATTGAATTTTTGCGTGAACCTTCAAAATTTAGAAAACTTGGCGGAAAAATTCCTAGAGGAGTATTATTGTTAGGACCTCCGGGAACCGGTAAAACATTGCTTGCCAGAGCAGTTGCCGGTGAAGCAGGTGTTCCGTTTTTTTCGATTAGCGGTGCCGATTTTGTTGAAATGTTTGTTGGGGTTGGTGCAAGTCGTGTGCGCGATTTATTTGACCAAGGGAAAAGAAATGCTCCATGTATTATTTTTATTGATGAAATAGATGCAGTAGGGCGTCATCGTGGAGCCGGTTTAGGTGGCGGACATGATGAAAGAGAGCAAACCTTAAATCAACTATTGGTTGAAATGGACGGCTTTGAACAGAATAGCGGAGTTATTATTATTGCAGCAACAAACCGCCCTGATGTTTTAGATCCTGCATTGTTACGACCTGGTCGTTTTGATAGACAAGTTGTTGTTGATAGACCCGATGTTAACGGACGTGAGGGAATTTTAAAAGTACACACAAGGAAAATTCCATTAGATATTGATGTAGATTTAAAAGTATTAGCAAAAGGTACACCGGGATTGGCTGGTGCCGATTTAGCAAATTTAGCCAACGAAGCTGCTTTACTTGCTGCAAGAAAAAACAAAACCAAAGTGAGTATGGAAGATTTTGAAGAAGCTAAAGATAAAGTTATGATGGGTATGGAACGCAAGAGTTTGATAATTAGTGAAGAAGAGAAGAAGGTTACATCTTATCACGAAATAGGTCACGTTCTTGTTGCCCGCATGATCCCTGAAGCAGACCCGGTTCATAAGGTTACCATAATTCCAAGAGGCAGAGCTTTAGGTGTTACCACATATTTACCGGTTGACGAAAAACATACTTATTCTAAAGAATATCTTGAAGCTATGATTACTTATGCTTTGGGCGGACGAGCTGCCGAAAAACTTATATTTAATAAATTTACAACCGGAGCCGGTAACGATATTGAAAAAGCGACCGGAATTGCTCGCAAAATGGTTTGTGAATGGGGTATGAGTGAAAAGCTTGGACCTCTATCTTATGGCAACAAAGAAGAAGAAATCTTTTTAGGCAGAGAGATAACCAAACATAAAGATTATAGTGATAGAACTGCTGAAATGATTGATGACGAAATTAAAGATATAATTACTCGTTGTATGCAGCGTGCCGATAAAATATTAGCTGATAATATAGAAATTTTACACCGTTTATCTTTAGAACTTTTAGAAAGAGAAATATTAGATTCTGAAGAAATAGATAAAATTATTAGAGGTGAAGAACTTCCTCCGATAAAAAAGACAAACGGTAAGACCGATTCAAGTGTAAGTAATAGTTCGGATATTCCCGACCATGTTAAAGAACTTTTAGAAAAAAGGAAAAATAAGGAAAACGGGAATAATAATGAGAAAATAGATGGTGAAAACAACACAATTGGATGATATTGCCTACAAAAATGAAGT
>DAINPX010000474.1:0-2233 GCA_036743235.1 Melioribacteraceae bacterium | reverse complement strand
ATTGGTATATGCACCGGGGTCTTCACCTATTAACGAGGATGAAATAACATCTCACTACAGTAATTTAGCGTATGGTTTAGCCGGAATAATACTGGAGCGTAATCTACAAAAATCTTTAGAGACTATTTTTAAAGAATATATTTTATCAAAAATAAATATGAATAATACGTCATTTGATGATAATGTTTTTATACAAAATAGAGCAGAACCCCATAATTTATTAGGTATTACAAGCTTTTGGGATATGGCAGGTTTTAACGGGGCAGGTGGTTTAAATAGTAATTTGAATGATTTGGTATTATTTACAAAAACTATTTTATTCAACAGTAATGATATTGAACTGGATAATGCTATAAACGAATCGGTAAATCCAACTGTTATGCTAAACAGTTTTCCCGTTTTTGGATTAGGTTGGGAATTTTATACTATGAATAACGGAAATAAGATATTAGTTAAGGACGGAGGTACAGGTGGTTTTACCAGTTTTGTAGTTATAAATAGAGAAAATAAAAAGGGGATTGTTGCCTTGTTTAATAATAATACAGATAGCAATCAAGCAGAGTGCATTATATCACTGATTAACTTATTTATTAAGTAAAAATTTTATTTAATTGTTATAACTTTTTTTATTATTTTGTATAAAAAAAAAGGAAAAAAATGACAAGATTAATTAATATTATTATAGTTATACTTCTTTTCGTAAATTGTTTGTTTTCGGCACCTATCAAAAACTTTCCTATTAAACTTGTTCAACCAAACGGAACTGAAATAAATTGTTTTGTATCAGGGGATGAATTTTTTAATTATATTCATGATGAAAACGGTTATATAATCGTTCAAAATTTAGATACTAAGTTTTATTGTTATGGAATTCAGGAAATGGACGAATTTTTCCCTTCAGAATTGATTGTGGGAATAAATAAGCCGGCTGAAGGTGTAATATCAAAAGGAATTGATTATAAACAAATTAATACTAAGAATTTTAAAAATAAATTATCTATAGATAAAACAATTGAAGAAATTAATGCACCTACAAACGGATTAATTGAAAACATTGTTATATTTATAAGATTTGCCGGAGAACCCGAATTTGCTCAACAATTATCGGTCTATGATAATATGTTTAACAATACAACTCCAAACACCAATTCAATGTATAATTATTTTAAGGAAGTTTCTTATAATACGCTTACAGTGAATACTAACTTTTTTCCTGTATCAACTAATGGAAATATCTTATCGTATGAAGATAGCCACCCGAGAGCTTATTATCAGCCATATACCGGTGCAGGAAGTATTGGGTATGTTGATGATAACGAGAGAACAAATAGAGAGCATACATTATTAAAAAATGCTGTTAATTATATTGCTTCTTCAGTACCTTCAACATTAAAAATTGATGGGGATAATGATGGGGAAATAGATAATGTATGTTTTATTGTATCAGGAAGTCCTACAGGTTGGTCTTCGTTGCTTTGGCCTCATATGTGGTATTTATATTCACAATCAGCTTATATTAACGGAAAAAGAGTAGGTACATTTAATTTCCAGCTTCAAAATAGTCTAATGTCATCCGGAGTTGGGGTATTATGTCACGAAATGTTCCACTCGTTAGGTGCACCCGATTTATATCATTATACCGAAAACGGAATTACACCCGTAGGAACTTGGGATATAATGGAGAATGATTTAAATCCGCCGCAGCATATGGGGGCACATATGAAATTTAAATACGGTAAATGGATATCTTCTATACCTGTAATTACGGAAAGTGGTAATTATTCATTAAATCCACAAACTAAACCCGAAAACAATTGTTTTAGAATAAATTCACCAAAATCTACTAACGAGTATTTTGTTGTAGAATACAGAAAAAGGAATTCGATTTTTGAAAACTCATTAGGTGGCGAAGGGTTATTAGTATATAGAATTGATAGACGTTATGAGGGGAATGCCGATGGTCCACCCGATGAAGTATTTTTATATAGACCATATGGCTCACCTGATAACAATGGAATTGTTTCCATGGCAAATTTAGGAGCACATACCGGTAGAACTTTTATTAATAGCGGCGGTAACACAAGTGCATTTTTATCTAATGGTTCAGCAGGTGGTTTAAACATATATGACATTGGATTTGCTAACGATCAGATTACATTTAAAGTTAAAATAGAAAACTCAATTTCAACATTATTTCCTAATGGAGGAGAATATTTTAACGAAGGCGAACAGA
>DAINPX010000473.1:0-2252 GCA_036743235.1 Melioribacteraceae bacterium | reverse complement strand
CACTTAAGTCCCCTTTCTTTTCTTCTTGTTCTCTCATGTTAATCTCGTCATTTAGTTAATAATTACTTTAAATATAATATATTAAGAACTAATTACCAAGTAATTTTTTATGTGTAAGTTTCTTGTTACTAACAAAACTACCGCTATTTTGAGTTTTAAACCTTTGAATAAGTGCTTGTAAATTTTCAGTTAATCTGTTCAAATCTTCACAGGCACGTGCAATTTGCTGAACACCGGTAGCAGATTCGTGAGTAACGTTGCTAATTGCTTCAATATTTTTGCTAATCTGTTCTGCAGCGCTTGCTTGTTGTTCACTTGCCGATGCAACTGAATTTACCACATCAAGTACTTTGTTTGCAGCCGAAACAATCTCATTCATCGATGTACCTGCTTTATTTGCCAATTGTTTACCTGCATCCACTTCTTCTTTTCCTTTTTGTATGCTATCAACAGCATTATAGGTATCTTTTTGAATGGTTTTAATCATTGTGGCAATTTCTTTTGTAGCCTTGGTTGTTCGTTCGGCAAGTTTTCTCACTTCATCTGCAACAACGGCAAACCCGCGTCCTTGCTCTCCGGCTCGTGCTGCTTCAATAGCTGCATTTAATGCAAGTAAGTTTGTTTGGTCTGCAATATCATTAATAACTTGAACAATTTCCCCAATTTGGTCACTATTTTTACCTAACTGCTGTACTGTATCAGCTGCCGATTCTACTACATTTGCAATTCTATTCATCCCTTCAACGGTTTGATTTACTACTTTACCACCATCTTTAGCAATATCTCCGGCACTTTTTGCCGATTCTGCCGCAACATTTGCGTTTTTGGTTGTTTCTACAATTGTAGAAGCCATTTCTTCAACTGCACTAGCTACTTCACTTGCCTGAGCACTTTGTTCTTGAGCTCCGGCTGCCATTTCTTCGGCACTTGCACTTATTTGACTTGATGCACTTGCTGTTGCAGATACTGCTTCGGTAATTTCTGTTAATACATTATTTAACGATTCACCTAAAGAATTTATACTATTCTTAATTATTTGGTGATCACCTTTATAATCGCCATTCATCCTAACCGTTAAATCACCTGTTGCCATTACTTCCAATACTCTTGTCCCTTCTTTTACCGGTAAAACAACCGCATCCAATAAATTATTTATTCTACCGACAATTTCCGAGAAACCGCCCTTTAATTTTGTAATGTCGCCACGTGTATCTAACTTTCCTTCCGTTGCTTTATCAACCAATTCTTTTATTTCTTCAACAACCAATTTAATTGATTCTACAGTAGAATTAATTACAGGAGCTATTTCATCTTTTGCACCCTGAGGAGGAATGTAAGCAGTAAAATCTCCGTTGGATAGTTTACGCATTGCTCCCAATAAATATTTCTGTAAAGTCTCTGCAAAAGCATCTAATGATCGAGTCATTTCGCCAAGTTCATCTTTATAGTTTAAGTTTAATCGTGTGCTAAGTTCTCCTTTTAACATATTTCCCATCATATCTTTAGCAGCGCCCAAATTATTTTTGATATAATTTGAAATCATGCGGCTGATAATAAAACCTAAAACCAAAGCACCTATAATTATAAAAATTAAAGTGGTTTTTGCAGTTTTACTGGATGAAGCTGCTTCATTTTTTAATGTATTAACATTATTAATGGTAATTTCGGTTAGCTTGGTTAAATTAGTTTGACAATTAAGAAAAGATTGACGGCTATCTAAACTTGCATTAAAAACTCTGTTATCCAAATCCGTTATTTCTATATCGTCAGGACTTAAACCACCTGCAAGTTTTGCATCTTTTTCTCTGCTTAACTGAACAACTAAACCGGACTTATTTTTCCAATCATTCCAATTACTCTGAAAACTCCTTAATTCTGCTTCTTCTTCACTCCCTTTTGGCGTAGCAATGTACATTGCTAATGCCTCTTCGGCTTCTCTTAAGTTTTTTTCATAATAATTATATTGAGCTTGCCTTAACTCCGGCGTCATCATCCTTCGGTTAACTAGTCCTCTTTCCCCTGTTAAAACCGCATTTTGATGAGCTTTTATATCCCCTAATGCATTTACACTCGGAACCAGTTCATTAGAAAATTTTTCCAACAAATTTTCTAAATTTTGAGTATTGGAATACCCAAAATATCCAATTATTAATGCCAATATTAATACAGCCCCAAAACCATAGTACAGCTTTCGCCCTATGCTTAAATCATAGAACCAATTCATTGTTTCCCCTAGATAGTTATTACAGTTC
>DAINPX010000472.1:0-2263 GCA_036743235.1 Melioribacteraceae bacterium | reverse complement strand
AGAAATCCTTCCAAGCACCTTTACTAGTGTAAGAAGTTAAAGCATCCAGATCAAAATCCGGTGAACTATAAAATGCTATAATCTCTCCGGTACTCGGTTCAATTGCTACTAATGCTCCCTGCTTTTCGCCAAATCCACTTTCTGCTGCTTTTTGTGCATCTAAGTCAATACCCAAAACCAGATCGTTCCCCTTTACCATCTGTTTATCATGTTTTCCGTCTTCGTATTTACCGATATATCTTTGCCTAGAATCTAATAATATGTAATTTATCCCCTTATCCCCTTTTAAATAACTTTCGTAAGCTCTTTCAATACCGGTTACCCCAATCATATCCCCCATCTGATACTCATCTTTTTTTGTTTTTAATTGTTCTTGGGATATCTCTCTTATATAACCAAACATGTGTGCCCCTCTTACACCATGCTTATAGTCTCGTTCGGTATCAGTTACGTAATTCACTCCTGCCAATTCATCCGAATTTTCTTCAAACCATGCAATAAACTTAAAATCTACACCTCGTTTTATCAATCTAGGAATATATTTAGACGAATTACGATTAAGTTTTAATATTTTCGTAATTGTTCCCGGTTCATAATCTAAATGCTTTTCTAATTTTACGTTTAATGCTGTATCATAAAATGCGGGAGTGATTTGTACTGAAAAACTTGGCTTGTTATTAACAAGAACATTATAATTTCTATCGTAAAGAATACCTCTGGGTGCTTGCTGATATATACCTTTTATACTATTTTCCGAAGATTTTTGATTATAAATGTCATAATCAATTAACTGCATTTTAATTAACTGGAAAATTAATATAATTCCAAAGCCTAAAACAAAAAAGAATAAAATATTTCTTCTTTGTTCTATAGTTATTTCAATTCCTCTTTTCATCTAATTTTTTCAACTTTATTATTATAAATAATTGAAGGCAAACTAAATGCAGAAGTATATAAACCCGGGAAAATAGATCTTTTTATTAAAAAAGTTGTAAATGTACTTAAATTTTCAGTTACCGAAAATAGAGAATAGAATAATGAGTCAATCGAAGCACAAATTAATACAATAACCATAAAAAATGCCGATCCTAATGTTAAATCAATTTTATTTTCATTGTAAAAATAACCCGCAATAAATCCTGTAATTGTTTTACTAAACATTGCCGGTCCAATAAGTCCGCCACTGAATAAATCGAATAAAAGACCTAACACAAACCCTAATAACATTCCAAATCGTTGTCCCTTTTTTACCGCAAAATATACCACCGGAAGTATTATTAAATCCGGAACGATATTATTATAAGAAATAAGAGGAATTACCGTAAGTTGCAAAATAAGTAACGGAATAAATATCAACAATGGGAAAACAAAACTTTTAATCATTTAAGAGGTTTACTAGTTTTTAATTTTTCAATTAACGAATCTTGAGCAATAGGATATACAAAAGCATAAGAAACCCAATCTAAATTTACGAATGGTTCAATAACTATCAAATATCCTACTCCATGATTGTTTGGTTCTTTACTTTTTACAATTCCAATAGGAATATTAGGAGGAGCCACCGTGCTAAAGTCACTTGTAACAATTCTATCGCCAATATAAACACTATCAGCCCCTTGTATGTTATTCATAACCATTTTAACACCATTCCAACTTACAATTCCGTTTATTCCTGTACGTTGGTCTTTTGCAGCTATTTTAAAAGAGGTATTATTTATATGTTTAACTAACGAATAATTACTGTTTGCGGTTTGAACAATTCCAATTAATCCCTTATCATTAATAACAGGCATTCCTTTATCAATTCCTTCATTCTTACCAATATTTATTATTAAGTTTCCTTGTGCACTACTAACTAATTTAGAAATTACTTTTGCTCTCTTTAATGTAAGTTTTGAAGTATCTTGCAGTTTCATAATACTTTTTAATTCCATATTCTGAATGGCATAACTTCTAAGTAAATTGTTTTCAAGCATCAATTCTGCATTACGTCTTTGAAGTTCATAAACATCATACTTTTCTAAAAAAATGGAATAGATTTGAGTAAAAGCAGAATTTAAAGGAGCAAAAACCGTAAAAAAATACCCTCTAAGGGTATTCATTTGTTCTGTTTTATTAAAAGATAAAATCAATAAACTAATAAACAACAAAAAACTTAAAATAAAATATTCTTTAAAATCGTTATAAAACTTAACAATAAATTTGAACATTAATAAGTACGCTTTCTAATAAATACTTTTGAATATTTGTTAATGTTTTCTAT
>DAINPX010000471.1:0-2299 GCA_036743235.1 Melioribacteraceae bacterium | reverse complement strand
TATTTTGTTTTTTCCTGTTTCTCTTGGTTCAGAAAAGATTTTTAAGCAGGATAGTACAATTGTGTAAACCCTCTATCAAAACCGATGAATTGTTTTTAATTCAAAATTAAAAATTCAAAATTATTTCACCAAATTAATTGATTTTAACGTAAGCCAATCATATACTCTGTCTGATAAAAGTTTACGAGTCCATAACAACATAGATGATGACCTTCCTTTTACGTATCTTGTTTTAGGCTTTTTAGTAATAACTGCCTTAACAATAGCATTGGCAATTACATCGGATTTTGAACCGTATTTATCTAACATTTCCAAAAATTTATATTGTTTTATTGCCAACTTACCATAAGCGGTGTTCCCCGATACTTTTAATAAATTTTCTCTTGCTATCGTATTCCATTCTGTATAAATAGGACCGGGTTCAATTAAAACCACCTCTATTCCAAATGGTTTTAATTCTTGCCTTAAACAGTCGCTTAATCCTTCAACCGCAAATTTTGATGAGTGATACCATGCACCGTTCGGTTCGGAAATTTTACCCGCTACCGAAGAAATATTAATTATTCTACCACTTTTTTGTTTTCGCATGTAAGGTAGAACTAATTGACTTAAGCGTGCAAGTCCAAAAACATTAACTTCAAACTGATATTTAGCCTCACTAATCGGTACATCTTCCAATGCACCGTAGGAACCATAACCTGCATTATTTACAAGTATATCAATTCTTCCTTCTTTTTCTATTATTTGTTCAACTCCGTTTTTCATTTCTTCATCAATAGTAACATCCATTTTAATTACGTTAATTCCTTTTGTAATTAAATCCTTCATTTTTTCTATTCGTCTTGCAGCTCCATAAACTATAAATCCTTTTTCGTATAATTTAATTGCCGCATCCTTGCCTATTCCGGATGAAGCTCCTGTAATTAAAACTACTTTTTGCAATATTACCTCTACTATTTTTTAATTAAACATATATTTTATTTTCAAAGTTCTATTAAATGAATATTCATTTATTATAAATTTAAAAAATTTTTATAACCTAATTGCATCCCAAGCTAAAGAAAACGCTTTATCAATAGTTTCCGAATTTAAAGTTAAATTTTTACATTGTTTTGAATTTGCCAAAATCATCATCGGATAAAAAATAAACGCAGTTAACATTTCAAAAGGAACATCTTTAATCACCTTTTGTTCAATCCCCCTTTTTAGTACTTCAAAAAAAGGGGCAAAATGCTTATCAATCTCATCATGATTTACTAAATCATTAAAAGCCGAATTGGCAAACTGCTCCATATAAAGATATAAATCGTGATATTTTGCAGAAAATCGAAAGCCATTATCCCAAAATGTTTTTAATATGTCTCTAAATGGTCTGTTTTTATCAAAATTAACCAATAAAGTTTCGCTCAACATTTTTTTTATCTCAATAAATGTAGAAATTAACAAATCTTCTTTATTTTTATAATAGATATAAATTGTTGCGGGTGAAACATTTGCCAAGTCGGCTATTTTGGATACCGAACAAGCGGCAAAGCCTATTTCGTTAACAAGCTTTACCGTTGCATTAATTATTGCTTTTTGTTTACTTTCATCTTTAATTCTCATAGCTCTAAAATAAATGATTATTCATTTATTGTCAATGGAAAAGTAAAAAATTTTTAAAAAGCGGTAAGATTTTTACATCTCTTTGAACAAATTAACCATTTCTATGGCAGTCATTGCGGCATCCCATCCTTTATTGCCTGCTTTTGTGCCTGCCCTTTCAATTGCTTGCTCAATAGTATCGGTAGTTAATACTCCAAAAGCAATTGGCAGTTTATGTTTTAAAGAAGTTTGGGCAATACCTTTGGATACTTCACTTGCTACATAATCAAAATGCGGGGTACTGCCTCTAATTACGGCTCCAACGCAAATTAAAGCATCGTATTTTTTACATTCTGCCAGTTTTTCGGCAGCAACGGGTATTTCAAAAGCACCCGGTACTTTTACAACTGTTATATTCTCTTCTTGTGCTTCGTGCCTTTTTAAGCAGTCAATTGCACCTTCAACAAGCTTTTGACTAATAAAATCGTTAAATCTACTAACTACAATTGCAAATTTTATATCCTTTGCTATTAAATTTCCTTCAATTATATTCATTTTATATTTCCTTTAATAATTTTTATAAACTAACCTTCTCATTGTATCAACCAATTTAACCGGAACAACATATTTCCCTAAATTAGAATCGTCATTTTTATATCCGCCATGATAATCGGAGCCACCCGTTTCAAACAAAAAATAAGAATTAACTATTCCT
>DAINPX010000470.1:0-2301 GCA_036743235.1 Melioribacteraceae bacterium | reverse complement strand
ATTTTTTTTCAATTTTAATTCAAAAATCAATAAACTACTTTTAGTCTAATAATAACTAAATTATTATTAAATTTAATAATATAAGAAATTTTATTTAATATAAATCATAAGTGGCTTTCATTTTCACACTTAAAAATGAAAACCACTATTAATATTTATTTTATGCCAATTGTTTATACAAAACTTCTTTAACTTTATCAGGAGTTACTAATCCCCTATCACCTAATTTAAGCCAATTTCTTTCCATAAAACGATTACTAATTTTTATTATCGAATCTTCCTTAACATCATAATCTGAAAGTTTGGTTGCTATTCCTAATGAATTGAAAAATTCTTCAGTCTTAACAATAATTGCATTTATTCTTTCTTCTTCATTGCCGGTTGTTAACCCTAATACACGCTCTCCGTATTGTAAAATTTTTTCTTTTTTCTCATTTCTAAAAACATCCCAATAACCGGGTAAAACTATTGCCAAAGTTCTTGCATGATCTATTTCGTGTAATGCGGTTAACTCATGTCCAATCATATGAATACCCCAATCTTGAGGAACTGCAACACCAATAAGACCGTTTAATGCCATTGTTGCAGACCACATTAAATTACTCATCAAGTCATAATCTTCAGGATTTTCAACAACTTTTGGACCTATTTCAAGTAAAGTTTTTAATATTGCTTCTGCAAATCTATCTTGAATAGGAGTATTAACAGGATAATTAACATATTGCTCTACAACATGAACAAATGCATCTGCAACTCCGTTAGCTACTTGCCGCTTAGGTAATGTTGCAGCAGCATCAGGTAACAATATAGAAAACTGAGGGAATGTAACAGGAGAGCCGAATGCAAATTTCTCTTTTGTTGAATCTCGAGTAATAACACTACCCGAATTCATTTCGCTACCGGTTGCCGGTAAGGTTAAAACTACCCCAAAAGGCAATGCTGATTTAGGCTTTACACCCTTTGCTAAAATATCCCAAGGGTCGCCATCTTTAAAATCAACGGCTGCTGCAATAAATTTAGCTGCATCAATAACCGAACCACCACCAACTGCTAAAATAAAATTAATTTCTTCTTTTTTAATTAATTCTACCACCTTTAGGCATGTTTCGTATCTTGGATTAGGCTCTATTCCCGAAAATTCATAAATAGAATACCCTTGTAAAGCATCTAATACACCATCATATACACCATTCTTTTTTATACTGCCTCCTCCGTATAAAATAAGGACTTTCTTTTCGGAAATTATCAATTCCTTTAATTTAGTTAATTCACCTTTTCCAAAAATTATTTTAACCGGATTATAAAACATAAAATTTTTCATAATTATTCCTTTAGTTGTTTTATCTTAAAACATAATAATATAATTAAACGTTCCTAATTTTTACAACATTACAACAATCTATTGATATTTTTAATATTTTACACTATATTAAGGTAAAAATATAAGACTTTTATGGATAATTATTGTTTTGAACCGATTGGATTTATAGAATCAAAACTGAAGTACCGATATGAAACTCCACGACAAGGGGTATTATCATTAAATAATTATTCAATAATTAAATTAAACGGTAAAAATAACTTTCAACAAGCATTAGAGGGATTAGAAGGTTTTGATAGAATTTGGGTAGTTTATTTATTTCACTTAAATACTTCTTGGAAACCTAAAGTACATCCGCCACGCCACTTTCATAAAAAAATTGGAGTTTTTGCGACCCGTTCACCCCACAGACCCAATAAAATAGGTTTAAGTTGTGTTAAATTAGAAAAAATCGAAGGATTGAATCTTTTTATTTCGGAATCCGATATTTTAGACGGGTCTCCCGTTATTGATATTAAACCATATTTACCCTATTCCGATTCATTTCCCCAAGCTAAAACCGGCTGGGTAAAGTATAATTTGGAAGATAAATTTATTGTAACATTTTCTGAAGTAGCTAATAAACAATCAGATTTTTTATTTGAGAAATTTAATATAAATATTAAAAATTTTGCAGTATTACAATTGGAGTTTGAACCGACCAATACCGAGCGTAAAAGAATAAAAAAAACGGATGATGAAACTCATGTTTTAGCTTATAGAACTTGGCGGATTTCTTACAAAATTAATAACGATATAAAAAATATTAATATACTTAACATATGTTCTGCATACACTGAATTTGAACTGAAAGATATTGAAAACGATAAATATAACGATAAGAAAATACACTTAGAATACATTAATCAGATTTTTTAGTCTGTGTTGAACTTTATTTTTTACTTGTTAGTTATTAGTTAACAAAATAAATATTGGAGAGA
>DAINPX010000469.1:0-2301 GCA_036743235.1 Melioribacteraceae bacterium | reverse complement strand
TTAGTTTTATCATATTTACAGTATATTAGATTTTTAGGATCATAATTATTTACTTTTGCATCAAACACGTTTGCGTCAATTTTTAATAACTCTTTTTGGCTAACATCGGTATTATTCAAAATAAATTTAACCAATTCAATTTTGCCGTAATTTTTTGTTACTAATGTTAAAACAATATTTTCTTCTATTGTATTTATCGAAAAATCGTGAATATTATTTTTAGTATAATAGTTTTTAGATTCAATTTTTCCGGTTTTATTATTTAGTAATACTATACCAAAGTATTCTGATTCTCCTTTTGTCATCACAAAATAAGTTTTATCGGCTTTAGAAAATATTTTAATTTTATCATAATTATCCGCTATTTTGCAAGTATAAAACTTACTAAAACTTAATTTATCGGATTGTATTACATTAAAAGTCAATTTGTTATAATCAATATAACATATTATATTTAACGGCATATTGCCTATTACCGTACCTAATAAACCGGGCAAAAACATAGTAGTATTATCAACAATCTTATTAACCTTTTCGATACAATAAATATTGTTTTTATCATCGGTATAAAAAAGTTTGCTTTCGTTTTTGTTTCTAAAAAAATCGAAACCTTTAATTTTATCAGTAGAGTAATCTAAGCAATTGTTTGATTTTTCATTAATATTACAATCAAAAACTATATTTAATTTATTACTCCTCTTTTCCGTAAAAATAATATCTTTATTATTGTTATTATTAAATTCGGAAATTTTCAGTTCGTTCGGTTCTTTATTAAATACCGAAAACATTTTATTATTATAAGAAAAAACCGAATCTCCAAACATTACTTCAATACCGTTATTGCCTGAAGTTATTATATCTAAATAATTATCTTCATTAAAAAAATCGGTTGTAATATTAGTGCATTTATAATTAAAAATATGTTCTCTTTCTTTATTATACTGTTTTCCGTTAACGGAATATAAAAAGTCCAGTTTATTAAAAATAGAATTAAACGCCACTATATCGGGCATAAAATCCCAATTCAAATCAATTAAAAATGCCGATTTATACGAATTTCCTTTTATATAATTTTTTTCAAAAATTTTACCTTGTTTATCTAATTGCAGCAACCATAACCCGCTAAAGTTTAATCCGCTTATTAATATTGAATAAGTGTTATTTAAAGTATTTAAATAAACATCGGAGAAAGCAGGATAAGTATAAAATTTGGAATAATCAATTACTTTAATCACTCCTTCTTTTGATAACGAAAATATTAAAACTGCCCTTTCTTTTCTTGCAACACCAACAAAATAGCTTTCGTTATCCCCTTCAAAAATTTTTTTTGCATAACTTATGGTAAAATTTAACGGGTAGGTTATTAATTTACCGAAACTTCCTTTGCTGTATTGTAATAATGCACAACCTTTTTCTTTAAAAAGAATTATTTCGCTATTTCCTTCTTTATCGGTATTTATAAAAAAATATTCGTAACCCTTTGGTAAATTGGTTTTAGTTATATTAACAAAACCGCTAATATTAATCGGTTGGGCATAAGCCGTAACATTTACTATAAAAAATAAATGGAGGAGAAAAAATTTAGCTGCGGATTTTAAGTCGGTTATTTCTTCTAATAAGAGCTTGATTATATCGCCGTATTTCCTCATCAGTTTCCGGTATTATTTCAAAAGTTTTTTCCGGTTTACCTTCTTTATCAACTTTAACAAAGGTTAAATAAGCAGAATTAGTGTGCACTTTTGTCCCTTTAACGTGCGATTCCCCATAAACTTTAACGCCAACTTCCATAGACGAATTAAAAGTACGGTTTACCGAAGCAAATAACGTAACAACATCACCAAGTTTTATGGGCAAATGAAAATCAATTTTATCAACGGAAGCAGTAACACAAACAGCATTAGAATGTTTTGATGCGGCAAGTGCTGCACAAATATCTATCCAATGCATCAGTTGACCGCCTAAAAGGTTTCCGAGTTGGTTAGTATGGTTGGGAAGCACCAACTCGGTCATAGTTATAAATGATTCTTTTACTTTTTTAGTTACCATTTATTTTTAATTATTAAGTTCTGCTTCCAATTTTTGAATTTCTTTAGCGTTTTCGTCTTTTGGATATCTGCTTAAAAATGTTGCAATATCCGAAAGTGCCTCACCAATTTTATCTTTGGCTACCAACAATTTAATCTTTTTATATAATGAAATTGGTGCATATTTTGTATCGTGATAATTTTCAAAAACTGCTTGGTAATAATCTATTGCAGCCAAATTATATTCCATTTTTTCATATATTGTTGCAGCATTATA
>DAINPX010000468.1:0-2315 GCA_036743235.1 Melioribacteraceae bacterium | reverse complement strand
CCTTACCCTGCTGCTTATTTGTATGATTTGGAAAGCACAATTAATGGTGTTTTTGCAGGTGGCTTTTCCGGAGCTTATGTACGTTTTAATTACATTATAACTAAAGATATGGGATATGTTAACGGAGGATTTGTTGTTGTAAACAATAAAAGTCCAAAAATTAACGAAATACAATTGGCAAATCCGAATAATCCGTTAGTAATGTATATGGCACGTAACAATAATATGGTATGTAAATCTACTGACGGTGGAGATACTTGGTTTGGAGTTATGCGAGATACAAGTGCTTTAACATTGGCTTGGAACGGATTACACTTTTTAGATGAAAACACAGGTTTTGTGGCAGGAAAAGTAGAAAATCAGTTAATGAAAACTACAGACGGAGGAACTTCATGGGTTCAGTTATCACCCAATGCCGGAGTAGATTTAAATGATGTTTACTTTACCGATATTAATAACGGAGTTGTAGTAGGCAAAAACAGAACCGTAAAATATACAACTGACGGCGGTATAACTTGGTTAGATGCAACATTAAATAATATTCCTTCCGGTGCACCGAGTACTGCAGAATTAAAAAGAATTACGTTTGTACCTGCTCCATTATTTACTCCTTCTACCGAAGGATACATTGCGGGAGCTTTAAACTTTAAAACTATGGACGGCGGTAAAAGTTGGAATTATATTGAAATACCCGATCCCACTAAAACAATGAATAACGTAAGCGTTAATAATAATGCGTTAGAACCTAAAGTATGTTTTACGGGTGCAAATAAAGTATATGAATCGTCAGATAACGGTAATACTTGGAGAGATATTGTTGATACAAATGTAGTTAAAAGTACGGCACTATACGGCGGAAAGTATTTATCGGGCGGTTATATTTGGGTTTGCAGTTCTTACTCAACATTATATACAACAAACCCTTTGGTAAGTGTTAATGATCCTTTAATTAGTAATAATTTTTATATCGAACAAAATTATCCTAATCCTTTTAATCCATCTACAAAAATTAACTATGCATTAAATAATTTTGGCAAAGTAAATTTAAGCGTTTATAATTTATTGGGTCAAAAAGTAGCAGAGTTGGTTAATACCGAACAAGCTGCAGGTAGTTATTCAATTGATTTTGATGCAAAAGATTTGAGCAGCGGTGTTTATTTTTACTCAATAAAGGTTAATAATTTTACACAAACAAAAAAGATGGTTTTAATTAAATAAATTTTAACAGCTGCAGAAATGCAGCTTTTTTGAAAATAAATAGGAGTAAAATATGAAAAAAAGCATAATATACATTATTTCCCTATTTTTTATGGGCAATATTTATTTGTTGGGGCAAGTTACATCTTTACCGTTTAAATGGGTAAACTCGCCAAGCGGTCCATTAGAAGAAATGGCTTATGGCATTACTACCGATTTTGCCGGTGCAAATACTTACATTACCGGAAAATTTCAAAGCAAACCATTAAATATGGGGAATGGTATTACCATTAACCATACAGGGTTAAAAGATTATTTTGTGGCTAAATATGATGCACAAGGTGTTTGTGTTTGGGCACACGAAGGTGGAGGCGATGTTACAACCGAAGGAAGAGATTTGGCTATTGATGAAGACGGAAACCTTGTAGTAACGGGCGGATTATACGGTAACAGTATATTTGGAGGTATTCCTTTGGTTGGTTCGGGAAATTGGGATGTTGTTGTTGTTAAATATAATTCAATAGGAGACGTTCTTTGGGCTAAAAAAGGCTCTTCTTCAAAACAAGATAGAGGAAACGGGGTTGTTGTAGATAACTTAGGCAATTATATTGTTGTTGGATATTTTGGAGGAGCTGCTACGGATACGGTTAATTTTAGCGGTTATAAACTGACCGGATACGGAGATAGAGATATATTTGTTGCAAAATATAATACAAACGGTCAACTTTTATGGGTTAAAGCAGCAGGTAGCAGTAGTAGCGGTGAAGAAGGATGGGGTGTAACTGTTGATAACGATAATAATATTTATATTACGGGTATGTATCAAGGTGCTGCCAATTTCGGAAATTTGCAAACAACCGGAATGGCGGGAAAAGATGTTTTTGTTAGTAAACTTTCACCAAACGGCGATTTCTTATGGGTAAAGACTTTATTAAGTCCTAAGGATGTTATTGTATATGATATAGATATTGCAACCAATAAAAACGAGATTGCAATTGCAGGTTATTTTACCGATACCGTTGTTGTAAATAATGTAATGTATTTTAGTAACGGAAGTGATGACGCCTTTGTTGCCCGTTATAGTTTAGAAGGAAATTTAAATAGCTTTTATAATTTTG
>DAINPX010000467.1:0-2394 GCA_036743235.1 Melioribacteraceae bacterium | reverse complement strand
TACTTTTTTTATCAATATAAATAGTCGGATCAAAATTTTTAACTTCAAAAGCAAATTTTGTATCAAACTCTGTTGTATCAAATTTTGTTAGTAACCCCGCTCCGTTTCTTCCTTCGGCTAAACCTTCAAAGAATTCCTGTAAATTATTTCCAATTGGATTTACTGTACCTAGACCAGTAATTACAACCCTACGTTTATTCATAAATTAATTCTCCGATTGTATAAATAGCACGACCACGACAGAAGTCGTGGCCATTGTAATAAATTGTACCCGTACTTTATTAACCTAATTTAGCTTTTAATAAGTTAATAGCGTCGCCAACAGTAGCAATTTTTTCGGCTTCATTTTCAGGGATTTGAATACCAAAACTCTGTTCGAAACCCATAATTAACTCAACTGTATCTAAAGAATCAGCACCTAAGTCGTTTGTAAACGAAGCTTCTGGAACTACCTGTGATTCTTCAACACCGAGTTTTTCAATAATGATTTCTTTTACTTTTGCTTCAACATCCATTGTATCACCTTTTTTATTTGTTGATTGTTTAGTTAATTACATTATCATTCCGCCATCAATCGGAATAACTTGACCTGTAAGATAATCCGAATCGGCGCTTAATAAAAACTTCACTACTCTTGCAACATCTTCAGGTCTACCCATTCTTTTTAACGGGACTAAACTCAACATTGCTTCTTTTTGTTTATCATTCAATTTATTGGTCATTTCTGTTTCAATAAATCCAGGTGCAACAGCATTAATATTTATATTTCTTGACGAAAATTCTTTAGCATTCGATTTCGTCATTCCAATTACTCCTGCTTTAGAAGCCACATAATTGGCTTGCCCCGGATTTCCCATAATACCAACTACAGATGCTATATTTACTATTTTCCCATATCTTTGTGTCATCATGGGTCTAACAGCACATTTTGTATAATTAAATACACTTTTAAGATTGGCATTAATTACTTTATCAAATTCGTCTTCAGACATACGAATTAATAAATTATCTCGAGTAATACCGGCATTATTTACTAAAAAATCTAAACCACCTAATTTTTCAATTGCAAAATCTACAGTTGCTTGAGCATCAACTAACAAAGAAGCATCAGCTTTAAAACCAAACAATTTTACATCGTTAATCCCAAATTCTTCAAGCATTGCTTTGGCTTCGGCTTCAGGATTATCATCTTGAAATACAATATCAGTAAAAACTACATTGCAACCGTTTAATAAAAGCTCTTTAACAATAGCTTTTCCAATTCCCCTACGACCGCCGGTAACTATGGCACGTTTATCTTTAAGTATCAAAATATTTTCTCCATAATTTTAATTTCATTATATTCGTTTTGATATTTTAATAATTCCTCATAACCGCTTTCTCCGAGAAAATAAGCTAACTCTTCGCTACAAGTTTTAATAATATTTATTCTTTCTGAACTAAAATTATTACAGTTATAATGACATTCCAAATTTTCAGTATCAACCGAAATTGTTTTATTAACAAAAGTTAAAGGGTATAATATACAATATTTTGGTTTAAAATACCACTTATCTAAATTTTCTTTAATTGATAATTTCTGCAACGAACAGTACCCGATTTGATCTAGGAAAACACACTTATTGTTATAAGTATTTGTACCTTGACTAAAACCGGACTCGAAATCATTATCAATAATCCTATCATCTTCAAACCATAAATTATAATCTTTAGTTTGAGAATCATCCATTATTTCAATCAATTTATCTTTAACAGAAATTATTTTTTCAACTTCAACCGTATCTGCATATACTCCATTATAACAACACTCACCATAACATTTTGAAACATTACAGCTTTTAACAAATTTATATTCAAAAATTATCGGATCAATAAAATAACCGGAAATAACTCTCATTATAAAAACTTGTCAAAATCAGAATATTTATCAATACCAAAAACTTTAGCATTCGGAGAAATTCGTTTTACTAAACCTTGCAAAACCTTCCCCGGACCAATTTCATAAAACTCTTCTATTCCGTCTGTGACCATATTTTTAATAGTCTCTTCCCATCTTACCGGTTTAGTTAATTGCTGTATAAGTAGGTCTTTTATTGAATCAGAAGAATAAACCGGTTTTGCGGTAACATTAGCATAAACAGGTATTTTCGAATCAAAAAAAGGAGTATCATTAATTTGATTTACTAATCTTTCTTTTGCACTACTCATTAATGGAGAATGAAATGCACCGCTTACAACCAACTCTTTTACTAACTTTGCACCTTCGGATTTGCATAAATCCATTGCGTGCTTTACTCCTTCAACCGAACCGGAGATAACAATTTGATCCGGAGAGTTATAATTTGCTGCTTGCACAATGCCTTTTTCCGAAGCCTTAATACATATTTCATCCAG
>DAINPX010000466.1:0-2407 GCA_036743235.1 Melioribacteraceae bacterium | reverse complement strand
GGAAAAAACCCAGCTTGGTTAGTAGAAAGCGAAAAAGAAATGTGGCTTAATATTGACCCGAGCGTATCTAACAATTGGGGGAATTATAGAAGAAAATATTCATCGGAAGGAACTTATAATTTAAGGACAGGAGTAACCGGAGTAAAACCATTGGGTAAAAGCGGTACTTTTAGTGCTTCGGCTTATTACGATTATGAGTATAATCGTAACATGAACAGAAGCATGAAAAAATATCCTTATGCCGGCGAAGCTTTTTTTTATGCCGATACTACAAAAGGGGATTTTAGATTTAACGGTCCTACATTTTCATTTGCTCATAGTTTGGAAATTATAGATAATTTGTATTTAGGTGCACAAATAAATTATAGTATTTTAGCCGGTTTAAAGAAAATTTATTCTTATACTCAAACAGTTTACCGCGATGTAGCTTTTGTTGGAGGGGTTGCTTACAAATTTTCCGATGATTTTGTGCTTGGTGCTAAATATTATATTCATGATGAACAAGAAAAAATTAGTGCAGAAGACGTAAATTTATTATCAATAGAGTCTTATCAGTTTAGAGGTGAAACATTCGCAATTCCTTATGTAGCTCCCTCTGTTTCTCAAAAAATAAAGAAACAACGTAACGAAATTTCTTTGCAGTCTTTTATTTCTCCTATTGAAAAACTTAAAATTGGTTTGGTGGGAAGTTATGCCGAGTATGATACAAAAATATTAGTACCAAAAAGTCAAATAATAGAAGCCCCTGAAGGATATTCTTCTTTTGGGGAGTATGATGCAAAATTACAAGCTCAATATCTGTTATCGGATAATGTTACGATTGGTATTGAAACCGGATACAATAAAATTGATAATTGGTCTCGCAACGAATCTAATAATTTGTTGGTATGGGAGTGGAATACCGATTGCAATTATTTTTTGGCAGGAGGCTCGTATAAGTTTAATTATGCTGACTTAATAATTGGTGTTGAAGCAGGAGTAATAAATAATTCGGCTGATTCATTAAAATATATTGATAGCAGATTTACAAATATTAAATCTTCTGATATCAAATTAAAACTGGGATTTGAATTAACACCATATAATGGTTTTAAATTACGAGGCGGTATTAATTATTTAAACAAAGAACACGATTTTATTTACGGAGCAGATAATTTATCTGTTTATTGTTTTACATTTGGCATAGGATATAAATATCTTGATTTGGCGGATATTAATTTAGGTTTTGGATATAATACTTATTCAATTAAAAATTATAGTGAAATAAATAAAAATGAAATTAATACAAAGCTAACTTTAAGATTGTTTACTTTTTGATTAATAGAACTATATAAAAACTTACAACGAGGTGTTTATGAAAAGATATTTGCTATTTTTTGTGCTTCTTATAATCCCATTAATTACCTTTAAAGCGGAAGGATGGAATGAAGCGAGCAAAAATATAGGTCAATCAATTACCGATATACATATGTTTGACGTAAACAAAGGGATAGCATGCGGAGGAGGCGGATTAATTTATAAAACGAATTCCGGAGGTATGTATTGGGAAATAACGCAATCTCCGGTTACTTCTTCGTTATATGCGGTAACATTTGTTGATAATATGAACGGATATATAGGAGCGGATAAACAACTTTTGGTAACAAAGGACGGAGGAAATACATGGACTCAGTTGCCAATAGCAGAAGCAAGCGGAACAGTAAAAGGATTATATTTTACTGATGTAAATAATGGACAAGCATTGGTATCGGCTACTTCGGGCGGTCAAATATTTAAAACTACTGACGGCGGGGTTACATGGGTAAAAACGTTACAAGCAAGTAAAGATTTACTTGCATTTAGTTTTTATTCGCCTACAAAAGGAGTTGCAACAGGAAAAGACGTAGGTACGTTATATTACACAACAGACGGAAATACATGGACAAATTCGCCAACTCCTAGTTTAGGAGGCTTTAATTATACCCGAAGCGATATTTGGGGTGTACATATGGTTAGCGAAAATGTTGCATACGGTACGGGTTGGGGAAGCAGGGCTGCAGGTTTACAGCCTACAATTCATATAAAAACCACAAACGGCGGTCAAACCTGGGAATATCAGACATTACCCGAAAACCAAAGGACATATATAAATTTTCAGGACGTTTATTTTAAGGATGAAAATACCGGTTTTTGTGTTGGTGGAAGCAGTAGTTACGAAGGCGGAGTAATTTATAAAACCACAGACGGAGGAATAAATTGGGAGTATGTACCTGCTCAATTAGGTTTTCCGATTAGTTCGATTTTTGCCAACGGAGATAATTTATGGGTTACGGGTGATGCGGGTTGTGTTGCTTATTCATCCAATTTCGGAGTTAATTGGAAATTAATTGTTCCTATGATGTTTGCAAATTGTGCAACATCATAGGAA
>DAINPX010000465.1:0-2411 GCA_036743235.1 Melioribacteraceae bacterium | reverse complement strand
ACGGAAAACAGAGCTAAAGGAAGTTTCAATAGCTGATAAAGATACTTTTTATAAATACTTGCGTGATTTTGGCTTTGGTAATCAAACTTTAATCGGTTTACCCAGCGAGTCTTCCGGTTTACTTAAAAGACCCGATAAATTTAATAAGTTAACTAAAATGTTTATGGCATTTGGTTACGAAGTACTTGTTACTCCCATACAAGTTGCTTCGGCATATTGTGCATTAGTTAACGGCGGAATTTTATATCAGCCACAATTAATTAAGCAAATTAAATATAGCGATAATACTGTTGAAGACTATAAACCAATTAAGTTACGCAATATTATTAGCCACAAAACTTCTGAAGTTGTTAAAAGTTTTATGTATGAAGTTGTAGAACACGGAACAGCAAAGTTTGCTAAAGTGGAAAACATAAAAATAGGCGGAAAAACCGGAACAACCCAGAGATTAGAAAATAATTCTTATTCAAAAAGCAGTTATTTTACTTCGTTTGTAGGCTTCTTTCCGGTTGATGAGCCAAAAATAGTATGTTATATTATGGTAAGTTCACCCGAAAAAGCAAAATATGGTGGAGTTGTAGCAGCTCCTATTTTTAAAAATGTATCGGAGAGGTTAATTGATGCAGATTATAAACTTAAACCGGATTTTTCAATTAAATCGGCTTCGGTTTTAAAGGAAGAACTATCAAAAGAAAAAAAATCTACAGTTACAAATGTATATAGTGATGTTACAAATAAAAAGAGCACAAGTAAAAAGAAAGAATATAAAATAGAAAACGGGATGCCTAATTTAGTTAACCTAAGCATGCGTGATGCTGTTGCAATATTAACTGAATTGGGAGTAAAATACAAAGTGAACGGAAAAGGGAAAGTTGTAAATCAATCTGTTAACCCCGGCAAAAAAATTAACCGAAATACTTTGTGCACAATTGAATGTCAATCAGTAAAAAAGGTAATTTTGGAATGAAAAAACGTTTAACAGAATTATTAAATACTGTAAAGGCTATTCAAGTAACAGGTAAAGCCGAATTAAACGAGATAGATAATATTTCTATTAACAGCAATAATGTAAAAAAAGGGACTATTTTTTTTGCTATTAAGGGATACAAAACAGACGGTCATAATTTTATTATTGATGCTATTAACAACGGAGCTTCGGCGGTTGTTTTGCAAGATAATAATTTTGCCCCGGAACAATTGTTTATTCATTCCGGTTGTGTTAAAATTTTGGTTGAAAACTCGCGCAAAGCTTTATCAGATATATCTGCGGCTTTATATAATTACCCGACTAAAAATCTAAAATTAATTGGTATTACCGGTACAAAGGGAAAAACTACTACTACAAATTTTATTAAATCGGTATTCGGTAATTCAAAATGCGGTTTAATTGGTACAATAAAAATTGAATTGGGGAATAAACAAATTGAAAGTAAATTGACTACCCCCGAAGCAAATGACCTAAATAAATATTTTTCTGAAATGTTAAGTGAAGGCTGTAACGCTGCAGTAATGGAGGTATCTTCTCATTCGTTAGAGTTGCATAGAGTTGATAATTTAGATTTTGATATAGCTATTTTTACTAATCTTGCTCACGATCATTTGGATTTTCACGGAACAATTGAAAACTATTTATTAGCAAAGAAAAAATTATTTGATAACTTAAAGCCCGAAGCCATTGCTATTGTAAATGCGGATGATAAGGCAAGTAAAAAACTTGTGAAAAATTGTAAAGCAAAAATATTTACTTACGGTTTTAATAAAAATGCAGATTTTAGAATTGTGGATGTAACTTATTCGCTTAACGGAACAATATTTAACGTTATGTACAATAATTGTTCATATAAACTTGAAACAACTTTAATAGGTGTTTTTAATGCATATAATGCATGTAGTGCATTTGCTGCAGGTGTATTAAGCGGTATAGAAATTAAAAAAGTAATTAAGCTTATTAAACAAACCAAACAAGTACCGGGTAGATTTGAAGTAATAAGTAAGGGGAATAAAAAAGCAGTGGTCGATTACTCGCACACCCCCGAAAGTTTGGAGCATACATTAAAAGCAATAAAAGAAATTAATAAAAATAACTATCCTATTTACACGGTATTTGGATGCGGAGGCGATAGAGATAAAACAAAACGCCCGATTATGGGGAATATTGCATCAGAATATAGTACGATGGCAATTGTTACATCCGATAACCCAAGAACAGAAGACCCTAAATTAATAATAGAAGATATTGTAAGGGGAATAAATAAGAATAATTATAAAATGTTTGTTGATAGAGAAGATGCAATAAAATTTGCTATTGTTTCATCACCCGAAAAAGCAATAGTTCTTGTTGCCGGAAAGGGACATGAGGATTATATAGAGATTAACGGAGTTAGAACTCATTTTAGTGATAAAGAAAAAGT
>DAINPX010000464.1:0-2412 GCA_036743235.1 Melioribacteraceae bacterium | reverse complement strand
ATAATAAAATATCCGGAAATGCTACAATTTCCGTAACTATTTCTTCAAAAGGAATTGATAATAATATAATTACCAATATTGATAAAACTAGACGAGGCAACTATACTTTTGAAGCAAAATCATATAATAAAACTATTGATGATTCTGTTAAATTGAAAATTAATATTGCAGGAAAGTACATAACTAATTTTTCTTTACAATCCGAAAAAATTGACAAAACCGAATTAGGAGAATATGAATTTGTATTTGAAATTTTATCTGTAGTAGTTTATTTTATCATATTAATTGCAATGATAATTGCTGCATTTAAAAGATACAGAGCTTATGAAATTGGGTTTAAAACCGCTATTATTGTTGCAACTATTGGGGGTTTAGCTGTAATTATTAATTTTGCTTATGTTAAAATTGCAGGTGGGTGGGAGTTTTTATTGCCCCTTTTCTTTGGTTTTTTATTTAGTTTTGGCGGATATTTAATTATTATGGCAGTATCCGAATCGATAACAAGAGAAATATGGAGCGAAAAACTTATTTCTTTAGATTTAATTATTAACGGTTATTTTTTGCATAATAAAGTAGGAAAAGCAATTTTACGCGGTATTAGTTTTGGTATGCTTTTAACTGCTTTGTATTTGTTTATTCTTTTTGTTATTAATTCTTTCACCAATTTTTCTGTTAGTGTGTTTAAAGATGAAGTTATAATATTTGATAATATACTCTCTCCGGTTTTTCCTTTCGTCAAATCATTAAATAATATACTTTTCCCCTTAATAGTTATATTTTTATATATTGGTACATTCATACGCTCCAGAACAAAAAATAGAGCAGTTTTTATTATAATTACATCAATTATTTGGTCTGTGGTTGCCAGAGACAACACATCTCCTATTTATTTAGGTTTTATAATACAATTTTTAATTGGTATTGTAATTTCATGGATAATTTGGAAATACGACTTTTTAACAATCCTTTTTGCATTAATAACTGCCTATTCATTTTTATTAATTTCGTGGTTTGCTTTACTACCGGAAGCCGGTTTTATTGTTCAAGTTATAATTTTTGTAATATTTTTAATATTTGGTATTTTTGCTCTCTTTTCAAAATATAGACTTGATGATTTAAATAAAATTACTCCCAAATTTCAAAAACATATTTCTGAAAGGCAGAGACTTCAGGGCGAACTTGCAGTTGCACGAGAAGTACAAATGTCATTCTTGCCTCAAAAAAGCCCGTTATTTAACGGATTGGATATCGCTGCAAAATGTTTACCCGCTTACGAAGTTGGCGGAGATTATTACGATTTTATTAAATTTTCGGATAATCACTTTGGAATTGCAATAGGAGATGTTTCGGGTAAAGGCACAAAAGCAGCCTTTTATATGACACTTACAAAAGGATTTCTTAAAGCAACATCTCGTTTTAGTACTTATCCGGCATTTTTATTAACAGATATGAATGCCATGTTTTACGAAAATGTTGAACGAGGAAATTTTATTAGTATGATTTTTGCAATGATAAATATGGAAAAAAAAGTTTTATCTTTTTCTCGTGCCGGTCATAATCCCTTATTATATAAAAAATTTGGACAAAATTTGGAAGTACTTAAACCTTCGGGTATAGCTTTAGGTTTAGAAAAAGGAGAAGTATTTGCTAAAACAATTACGGAACAAAACATTAATATATCCTCCGGCGATTACGTTATAATGTTTACAGACGGCATAACAGAAGCCGAAAACAGCAAATCGGAAGAATATGGATTAGATAGATTAATTGAATTGATAAACAATAGCAATTTTAATGATGCTAATGAGCTGCTTAATTTAGTTTATAACGATGTACATAAATTTACAGGAAAAACTACACAACATGATGATATGACAATGATTGTAATAAGAGTTTTATAAAAATAAAAAGCCGATTTAATCGGCTTTTTATTTAATATTTAGACTATCTAATTACAAATTCATATCACTTAACGGTATTCCCGTTTTTCGCATACTGTGTACTTTATTAATTACAGGAATTACAACATCTTTTCTTACAACTTTTTCAAACTCGTCTCTAAATCTTTCCACAAAAAATTTAACGGGCCAAGCAGCTGCATCACCTAAGGCACATAAAGTATTTCCTTCTATATTATTGGCAACATTAATAAGTAAGTCTAAATCGGCTGATGTTCCGTTTCCTGAACCAATTCTTTTTAAAGTTTTTAACATCCAACCTGTTCCTTCTCGGCAAGGCGTACATTGTCCGCAACTTTCGTGATAATAAAATTTTGCTATTCTGGTTAAAACTTTAACCAAGTCAGTATCTTCATCCATTACCATAACACCGCCGGTACCAATTGCAGAACCAACTGCTTTTAACGATTCGGCATCCATTCTTACTCCTTCCAAGCTATCCCCTCTTAAAGGA
>DAINPX010000463.1:0-2434 GCA_036743235.1 Melioribacteraceae bacterium | reverse complement strand
GTTCTAATCCAAGCAGCCAATCAGCAGCTTATGAACCTGTAACTGAAGAATTTCAAATTCCGGCTTACTTTATGTTAAGTGCAGCCTATAAATATGACATTAATGCAGAAAATAATGTTCTTGTTGGGGCTACATTTAAAAGTAATAACGCTTTAGAAGATCAATTAAACTTTGGTGCGGAATACGGATTTAGTAACATGTTCTTTGTTCGTGCAGGTTATGATGTACTATTACAAAATGCCGATGATTATATTTACGGTATTTCTGCAGGTGCAGGTATTAACTACATGATGGCAGGAAACATGGGCTTTACTTTAGATTACGCATTTAGAGACGTAAAAGACTTTCCGGAAGCAAATCATGTATTTACTGTTAAATTGGCTTTCCAATAATAGTTTTTTATCTTAAATTTACAAGCACCTATTACAATTTTGTAATAGGTGCTTTTTTTTAAAATGAGGATTGTAAAATGAAAAGGTTATTAATATTATTCTTTGTTTTTTCTTCTGTTTTGGTTGCCCAAAATAAACTTAATTTTGATTTTGATTATGGACGTTTTCAATACGATTCCACTTCGGTATATTTCGAGTTATATTATAATATTAATCAAAACACTATCGGTCATTTCGTAAAAAGTGATTCTATTTATATTAGTGCTTTTATTAATGTTGTAATTATTAATGAAGAAGATAATAAAGAGATAATTAATAATTCATATCAGGTTGTAAATTCTTTTCCAAAAGCCGATTCTGTTCAAAATCAGAATTTAATTGGAAAAATTAATTATTTATTGGCAAAAGGTAGATATAAACTTACAATAACGGTAATTGACGGTTACAATACCGAAAACAAAAAATCAATTGATGAAAGTGTAGTAATTATTCCTTTTAACAGTAATAATTTTATGATTAGTGATATACAATTATCAAGTAATATTAAGCAAGAGGGGGCAAATAAAGATTCATATTTTTATAAAAACAGTTATGAAATTATTCCAAATCCGGTTGCTCTTTATGGCGAAAATGTACCTGTATTATTTTATTATAACGAATTGTATAATGTTTCTGATGAACGATATAAAAATTCGTTAGTATTGGAAAGATTGGTGGTAGATTCCTACGGTCGCATAATTAATAAAAAAGTACGTGGTGTAAACAGTAATAAAAATTCAATTGTAGAAGTAGGTTATTTAAACTTGATGAAGTTTCCTTCAGGAGTTTACAATTTAGTATTGAATTTAATTGATACAAGCAAATCGCTTGGTTTAACCAGTAGTAAAAAGTTTTATTTAGTAAATAAATCTGTTGTTGATACTGTTAAAATATCTTCAAAAGGGATGGATTTGTTAAGCAGCGAATTTGGAGCAATGGAGATTGACGAGATAGAACAAATGTTTGGATATTGCGAATATATTGCAACCGAACAAGAAAAAGCACAATATAAAAAGGTAGATTCACTATCAGGCAAAAGAGAGTTTATGTTTAATTTTTGGAAGAAGAGAGATCCTTCTCCTGAATCACCAATTAATGAATATAAAAACGATTATTTTAAACGTGTTGAGTATGCAAGAGTAAAATTTACCGAATTTCAAAAACACGGTGCATTAACTGATAGAGGTAGAGTTTATTTAATATACGGGGAGCCGGATGAAATCGATTTTAGACATAATCAGATTGATACAAAACCATATCAAGTATGGTATTACAATTCGATTGAAGGAGGAGTTGAATTTATTTTTGCCGATTTAAGCGGTTATTCCCAATTTGAGTTAATTCATTCCACTAAACGAGGTGAATTAAGAGACGATAATTATATGAACCGAATAAAACAAGCCAAAGATTATTAACGAAACTATTTATTTTATCGGCTTTATAAAATAAATAAAAGTTAATTACAATTTTCTAAATAAAACTATTTATTAGGATTAAAAAGCAATATATCTGCTAAATTATATTAAAACAAAGACTATGAAAAACAAAACAATTTTAATCTTTATACTATTTATTACCGTTAATTTATTCGGTCAAAAAAAACTGAGTTTTGAATTTGATTATGCCCAATTTGCGTATGATAGTACATCAAATTATGTTGAACTTTACTTCTCTTTTGATCAAACCGGACTAACATTACAAAAAGGGGATACCTCTATTATAACGGCAGGAAGAATCTACCTTAATATTAAAGATACATTAAATTCAAGTATTATTGATAGAGAGTTTAGAGCCTCAAGTCAGTATAAAGAAAATAGCGAAACTAAATTGCTGGTAACTAAAATGGCAGTTGCATTAAAGCCGGGGCTGTACACTATTAAAATTATTGCTAAAGATGATAATGATACTACAAAAGTTAAAACAATAGAGGAAAAAATAAAAGTAACATTATTTTTAATTGATGAAATTAGGGTTAGTGATATTCAACTTGCACGAACCATAAA
>DAINPX010000462.1:0-2453 GCA_036743235.1 Melioribacteraceae bacterium | reverse complement strand
ACTCAAATTGGTACTCAACTTGCCGGTGTTTTATACGTCCTTGATGAACCGAGTATCGGTTTACATCAAAGTGATAACGATAAACTTATTAATTCATTAAAAAATTTACGAGATTTGGGCAATACAATTTTGGTTGTAGAGCATGATAGAGAAACTATTGAAAGTAGCGATTTTGTTGTAGATTTAGGTCCAAGAGCAGGGGAATTTGGAGGTGAAATTGTTTATGCTGGTACTACGGAAGAATTGTATAAAATAAAACCGAAAAAAAGTTTAACTTACAATTACTTAACCGATAACCTGAATATACCGATACCTAAAATAAGACGAAAACCAAAGGAAGAGTATTTATGTGTTGTTGGAGCAAAAGGTAATAATTTAAAGAGTATTGATGCTTGTTTTCCTTTGGGTACATTTACTTGCGTAACAGGTGTTAGTGGTAGTGGTAAATCGACTTTAATTAATGAAACATTAGTTAAAATATTAATGAAACACGTTTACAGTTCTAAGGATACCCCTTTACCTTATGAAAAAATTACGGGACTTGAATTTATTGATAAGATAATTGAAATTGATCAATCTCCTATTGGTAGAACCCCAAGATCCAATCCGGCAACATATACGGGGTTATTTACTTTCATTAGAGATTTATACGCTCAATTACCGGAAAGCAAAGTAAGGGGTTATGGACCCGGTCGATTTAGTTTTAATGTTTCGGGAGGTAGATGCGAAACATGCCAAGGTGATGGTCTAATGAAAATTGAAATGAACTTTTTGCCAAATGTTTATGTAAAATGTGAAACATGCTTTGGAAAAAGATATAATAACGAAACTTTGGAAGTGTTATACAAGGGTAAAAACATTTCTGAAGTTTTAGATATGACTGTATCGGAAGCTTTAGAATTTTTTAATGATTTACCCAGAATTAATAGAAAAATTAAAGCCATATATGATGTGGGACTTGGGTATATTAAGCTCGGTCAGCAAGCTACTACTTTATCCGGCGGTGAAGCTCAAAGAGTAAAACTTGCAACCGAATTAAGTAAAATAAGTACCGGTAAAACAGTCTATATATTGGACGAACCTACAACCGGATTACATTTTGAAGATGTAAAAATATTAATGGACGTTCTAAACAAGCTTGTTGATAAGGGAAATACAGTTATAGTTGTTGAGCATAATTTGGATGTTATCAAAATTGCTGATTATATAATTGATTTAGGACCAAAAGGTGGAGAAAACGGGGGTGAAATTATTGCAACAGGCACCCCGGAAGAAGTGGCAGAAAATAAAAATAGTTTAACAGGATTTTATTTAGCAAAAGAATTAAAAAGACAGATTGAACACTTAAAAGGAGATAAAAATGAAAAATAGTGTTGATGATTTTAGGTTATATAGAAAAGAAATGAACGATAAAATTCTTAATTCCGGTTTTATGGATTTTAAGAAATTTTTTGCATTAGACAACAAAGCCTATTTAGAAGGTGCGTTACCGGTTAAAATGAAGGAGTTGATGGGGCTTGTAGCCTCAATGGTTTTAAGATGTAACGATTGTATATTATATCATTTAGATAGATGTGTTGCCGAAGGGACTAAACGTGAAGAATTTTATGAAGCTTTTAATATTGCTTTAATTGTAGGCGGCTCAATAGTAATACCGCATTTACGTTATGCAATGGAAAAATTGGATGAACTTTTTAACGAAATTGAGAAAAAAGATGAATAAAACAATTATTATTCCCAAAGAAATTGTTACCGTAAATAAAAATGAAGAGATTTTAAGAAATTATGCTATTGAAATAATTGATAATAAAATTACTAATTTAATACCGGTAAAAGAGCTAAAAGACGAAGACGAAAAATTTGTTGTAAAATATGAAAATTTAACATTAATACCCGGTTTTGTTCAAACTCATATCCATTTATGCCAAACTATGTTTAGAGGTTTGGCTGATGATTTGGAATTATTGGAATGGCTTTCGCAAAGAATATTTTTATATGAAAATGCACATAATTTTAATTCATTAAAATATAGTGCTCAGTTAGGAATTTATGAATTGCAAACATCAGGTACTACAACATTATTGGATATGGGTACATTAAATTATATGGAAGCTGTATTTGATGAATTAATATACTCCGGAATGCGTGGTTTATCTGGAAAATGTATGATTGATGAAAATGATTTAGTGCCAAAATTTAAAGAAACTAAAGAAAGATCGTTAAGCTATAGCAATCAACTTGCCAAAGAATACCACAATACAAAAACAGATAGAGTGAAATATGCATATGCTCCTCGATTTGCATTATCTTGTAGTTACGACTTATTAAAAGATACTGCCGAATTGGTTAAAGAATTGCCCGGTTCATTATATCATACACACTCATCGGAAAATAGGGATGAAATAGCGGCTGTTAGAAAAAAATATGGCAAAGAAAATGTTGATTTTTTTGAT
>DAINPX010000461.1:0-2466 GCA_036743235.1 Melioribacteraceae bacterium | reverse complement strand
AATCTTCGACTGTTGCATTTGGGTTTTCTGACATATATTCTTTTATGGCAGAAAGTAATTCTTGAACGTTGTCATATTTTGCCATAGATTCAGGAGTATTCTCATCCTTAAACATTTTTAAGACGCCCAACTCATCAACTAACGAATGAATTAATTCATAAATCGGAAGTTTCTTTTTTAACTCAATATATTTATCTAATAGCATCTTAAATTGTTTTACATTTTTTTGAATTCGTTCTTTTACTTCAATTACTTCAAAAACTCTTGACATAGTTGTAAATAAAGTAATATTTAAATTACGACTAAAAGAAATCATTTTGCTTATAGAAGTGCTACCTATACCTCTTTGAGGGAAGTTCATTATTCTAAGTAAGCTTTCCTCATCTTGTTGATTACTTAATACACGCAAATAAGCAATAAGATCCTTTACTTCTTTTCTTCTATAAAACTCGATACCGCCAATTATTTTATAAGGAATTTTTGTTCTTCTAAAGGCATCCTCAAGTGCTCGGCTTTGAGAATTAATTCTATATAATATTGAAATATCATTTAAACCGATTTTTCTGCTACTTATTTCCTTTTTTATATGCTTTGCAATTTGTAAAGCTTCATCTTTTTCGTCAGAACAACGAATTACAGTTAATAACTCCCCTTCCGGATTTTTAGTCCAAAGTGTCTTCTTAATTTGATCAGGGTTATTTTTAATAACTGAATCGGCAGCTTGTAAAATAACTTTTGTTGAACGATAATTTTGTTCTAATTTAAAGACTTTTGCTTTTGGAAAATCTTTTTCAAACTCTAAAATATTACGAATATCGGCACCACGCCACCCATAAATACTTTGAGCATCATCACCAACAACAGATATTTTTCCTCTACTATTATTTAATAATTTTAATAATTCGTATTGTGCTTTATTAGTATCCTGATATTCATCCACCAAAATAAACTTGAATTGCTTAATATATTTTTGTAATACTTTAGGGTTAGTATTAAACAATTCAATGGGTTTTAATAATAAATCATCAAAATCCATTGAATTGTTTTCTCTTAATCTTTTAGTGTATTCTAAATAAATTTCACCAATTTTTTTTTCAATAGATGTATTGGTAAAATTTGTATTATATTCTTCTGCAGTAATCATTCTGTTTTTAAGGTTACTGATACGATGTTGAACATTATTAGCAGTAAATCCTTCAATATTTGTATAATTAAAAAGTTCCATTAAAAAAGAAATTTGCGAAACGGAATCTTCTCTATCATAAATACAAAAGTTAGGGTCAAAGTTTAGCTTTTTGGCTTCAACACGCAAAATACGAGCAAATATGGAATGAAAAGTTCCCATCCATAATTTTTTTGCATCATCTCCAATTAAACCAATTATACGCTCCTTCATCTCTTTAGCAGCTTTATTGGTAAAAGTTAATGCAAGAATTGAATCAGGTTCAAAACCATTTTTAATTAAATAAGCTATTTTATAGGTAAGTACTCTTGTTTTACCGGAGCCGGCTCCGGCTACAATCATTTGTGGACCGCCAATATACTCGACTGCCTTCAATTGTTCAGGGTTTAAATCTTCTAATTCTTTCATAACACCTTAATTTTTAAAGTGCAAATATAACAAAAATATAGCAAACATTCAAAAGTTTAAGTATATTATAAAATCTTATTTTATTAAAATTGTATAATTAAAAAATGTTTAAAATAAAAAATCCCTTCATGTTATTAAATTGAAGGGATTTTTGTAAGCTAAATTTTTCTTATTTTTTCATTTCTTCGTCAAGTTCTTTAAATGTTTGAGAAGATCTAAATCTAGTATATAATTCTTCTTGTTTTTGTAATTGTTGCATTAAAGCAGTATTGGCAGCTCCAATTGGATATTCGACTAGTACATAGGCTCTCCAATTTTTTCCGTCTTGGTATAACTTTTTGTCTTTAACCTTACTTCCTGTTAAACTTTGATTTACAACAGTTTTTGTAGCTTGAGTAAATTGTTGTAATAAGGTGCTGTTTTCGCCTGTGCCAACTTCTTCATCAAATTTTTTCTGTAAACCTTGAATTTTAATATCAACTTGTTGAGCAATTTTAGCTCGTGCATCGGTTGTAGCTTTGTCAATTGCTAATTGCATATCTTTTGATGTAGAAGTTGCAACTCCATAAAAGTAACTTGGATCTTCCGGTGGGTTTAAAAACCATTCTGGCATATCCATTTTATCTGTTTCAGGTAATGGTTGCGAACCACCGCATCTAATAAACATTACTGATAAAACTAATAATACTAATAATGATGATAATTTTTTCATCATACCTCCGATATTTTATTTGTCAATTAATTATTTAATATTAATGGTCAATATACAATTATTTAGAAAAAAAACAAATGTATTTGGTCACATCTTAAAGGTTGTATGATTTAGAGCACATTATTTGCATTTATTAATGCTTCTTTTAATAATTGACCTATTA
>DAINPX010000460.1:0-2482 GCA_036743235.1 Melioribacteraceae bacterium | reverse complement strand
TCTACACCTGGTAATACGGTTGACCAAACTAATTCCCAGGTCCCGTTATTCAATTCGTATTTGTAAATACGAGGAATAACTTCATCGGGTGTATCAGCTACGTTATTGTTTACTGCATAAATTTCAATCTTTCCGTCACCGTCAAAATCAACACCGGAAACGGTATTACCGTAACCACCAACTTCAATTGCCGGGGGTTGAATTACCGCACTTCTTACATATAAATCTTGTGCAAGAATTGCAGACGAGAATAATAGGAATAAAATAATTGAGTTAATAAGTCTGTTAGACTTCATTATACCTCCTAAATAAGTTAATAATAAGTTGTTAGTTAAAACTTTCAAAATCATAAGTCAATTTAGCAAAAAATATTCATATGTTACAATTAAAAGTCGGCAAGTGCCGACTTTTTTACTTAATCAAAGTCATTTTTTTAGAGATGGTATTAATTCCGCTTGTAAGTTTATAAATATACACGCCCGAAGCCAATTTTGAGGCATCGAATGTATATTTATAGCTTCCACTGGTTAACTCGCTATTGTTTATTAATTGTGCAACTAATTCTCCAGTTACACTATAAACATCTAAACTAACACGTGAATTATTAGTTATAGAAAATTCTATAGTTGTTGTTGGGTTAAATGGATTAGGATAGTTTTGTGAAAGGTTAAATTCAACAGGTATCGGAGTATTTAATTTTTCCACACCTACAATTGTTAAAGGTATAACAGGGAATGTACCTTCATACATCCATTTTTCAACAGTCCAACCATAATAAGATGTACTATATAAGTAGTTATTCTCATCAAATTCAACATTATAATTAGATGCATATCCGCTAGCGTTACCCGGTGTGGTCCCTCCGGTTCTGTTTTGGTAAGAACCGGTCATATTAAAATTCCACTGTGCAATATCTAAAGTACCAAGTGAATCACCTGTATTGGGATTAATAGCATGAATTTTACTCATTTCATATCCCGAACCGGTTGTAAAATCTGGAGTTGAGGCAACAAATAGAATATTTTTTTCTTTTAAAAACTTTAGACCCCATGGACTTCCATACACTGTATCACCGGCGGTTGCAATCTTCATATCGTGAATAAAGCAATTAAATGAAGGATTTAACGTGTAACCTGTTGATGGGGTGCCGGTAAAACAATAAACTTTATTAGTTGTATAGTTACTAACATATAAAGCTTGAGCAGAAGGATCAACGGCAATACCTCTAATACTACCGGGTTCCGGCATTGTAATTGTGTATAAAGGATTGGCAGGTAGTCCCATTCCCCAAGAAGGTTCGTTTTCTATACTATCAAAAATTAATACTTTGCCAACGCTTGTTGCATCGGGGGTTTGGCTAACATATACTCTTCCTGCTTGGTCAACATCAATAGCCCAAATATAATCCGAACCTGTTAACATTCTGGCAGGATATGAATAAACAGAATCTTGCTGGTATTCAAAAACTAATATATTGTGGTCAACATCGTTATTTGCTACGTAAACTAAATTTCCTTTTGTTGCAAGGGCATTTGGATCGTTCATATCAACTTGATCGAACATATTATACCAAATTGTGTGAAAATTAGCCATGGCGCTGCCATAACCAAAAGTGCCCATTCTTCCATTAGCCGAATCGGCATCTTTATAACCTACTAAATAAAATGATGATTTTGAAGCACGGCTAACAAGTGCCACAAAGTTGTTTTCGCTAATTATTCCTACATCAATTACCGGATAACCCGCTCCGTTTGTGTCGTCATCGTATGTAGCATAAAGGCATTTCCATGTACCGTCTAATGTCTGGGAATAAACATTGTTACTTAGCATAAAACAAATTACAACAAACAAACTAAAAAAGTACAGCTTTTTCATCTTTCCTCCGATTATTTTAGGTTATGTCTTTTTAAAATAGGAATATTTTGTAATTAAAGTCAAGATTTAATAATAAAAATTTATAAATATGCAATAAAAATTTTACAAAAAAATAATTTACAAATAATAATTTATTACTTATTTTGGAATATGGAAAAATTTGTTGATATATACGCATATAAAAAAATACTTAAATTAGCATTACCCGCAATTGCAGGTTTATCTACCCAAATGATTGTAAGTCTGGTTGATACTGCTATGGTAGGAAGATTGGATAATGCTACATATTCTTTGGCTGCTATGGGTTTGGGTGTTTTGGCTACATGGGCTATCGTAAGTTTTTTTTCGAGCTTGGCAACGGGTACGCATGTTTTGATTGCCCAAAATAACGGGGCAAGCGATTTTTTTAGGTGTGGTAAAGTATTAGACACGTCTTTAGTTTTTAGCTTTGTAATTGGGCTTTCGGTTGCCCTTGTTTTTATCTTATTCTCTTTTGATATAGCTCATTTTTTTGCTGCCGATTATACTGTCGGAGATCTTGCAGGAAATTATTTGTTTTATAGATTTATGGGTATCCCGTTTTTTCTAATTACGGTATCGTTTAGGG
>DAINPX010000459.1:0-2505 GCA_036743235.1 Melioribacteraceae bacterium | reverse complement strand
AAAAACAATACTAAAATTAACCCGAACATCCAAGTATTTTTAGATCGGGTTATAGGTGTTCCCATTATAAGCTCCGTTTAAATAAATTTATATTAAACTATCCTAATCAGTTCCGCAAATATCACGCCAAATAAAAGAGGCATTTATATCGTAAAACCTTATAATATATGTATTTAAATCGGAATGTGTATTATTATGATACAGTTTTACTGTAGGCTAAAAAATGTTTTAATAGTAAATATGGCTTTAATACAAGAATAATAGAATTATGTGTAAAAAAAATTAATCTTTACATCAAGCCGTTAATAAATTCTAAAATTCCGTTTGGGTTTGCTTTAATATCGTAAACTTTAGTGTTAAGTTTTTTAGCTACTTCGTTTCTTAATAGGTTTTTATCAAGGTATTCTGTAACGTAATAATGGTCTATAGGTTTGGGGTAAAAAGGATTTACGGTAACGGCGGGCAATATTGGTTTATTAATATAACTTATGCTGTTTTCGGTATTAATAAAATCTTTTACAATATTTACAGTTTGTATTGGGCTACCGCTTAATAAAAATGAGATTGGAGAATCTACAATTAAATTAATTTTTATATTACCGGGGTTATTTTTAACAATAAAATTAAGTGCTTCATCGGAAATAATTTTTGGAACAATTAAGTCGTTACATCCTAAACTTAGTTTTTTACAAACTGCTATAGCATCTTCAACATCAAATAATGAAGAAAAACTAAACTTAAAAACTCCATTATCGTTTTTTATAACAACAAATTCGCAATTATTTAATTTATCGGTTTTGGGTAAAGAAAAAAGAAACTCGATTGCGTGCATTTCTTCAGCCAAAAAATTAATATCCGTACTGCGGGATGCACCTGTTGCAAAAATAATATAATCGGCAATAGAAAGGGGAGCAATACGGTTTAACGACCCATCAATTAAAAGAATATCGATACCGTATTTTTTAATAGAATTAAAAAAGGATTGCAGTGAACTTTTTTTGTTAGGACCTGCGACAACAATCATTCCCGATGAAAGTGTATGAACAATATTAATATTACCTAAAGGGGTGTTAAAGTTAGTCTTTTCTAAGGTTTTATAAAACAAATCCGCACTAGTTAAACATTTATCGCTGGTAGAAACAATCGAATCTCTTTCAAATAACAACCTTGGCTTAGGTAAGTTAGTAATATTATCAAACTCTTCGCCGTCATATCCAATACCGGTTACTGCAATCCTTATTTTTTGTTTATTCAGTTCGCTAATAATGTAAGATAAAGCGGTAGTTTTTCCCGTATTTTTCCACGTACCGACAATACCTATCGTAATCATAATTTAAACAATCCTAACGCTATCTTTACCAAACTTACCCGGGTAAGCACCGTCATCTTCATTACCAAGCAAACCTGCGTTAATAGCTTCGGGCAAATCTGCTTTGCTATTAACCTCAACAAGAACATCTTTAATTTTCTTTACTAAATCTTCAGTATAAAAATCACACTGCTGTGTAGTTTCAAACTTACTGTTTCCAACAAACTTAAATGCGTCCGTAACTGCGCGAATGCTATCAATTCTGGACGTAATACAAATAGGACCTCTTGAATAAGCCTCATCTGTAGAAGCAATTGTAATAGCATCAACACCCAAAGTGGCAGCCAAAGCGGCGTGGTACGAAGTAGCGTTTGCACTTTGCACTCTTTCTTCGGATTGAGTCATAAACGCAATCGGTTCGCCGGGCCAAATAGGAGCGTCAACAATGGCTCTTAACGCATTAATTTTTGCGGCGTTAAAATCAACATAATTTTTACTCATCTGTCCGTTAATAACAATATGCGGACCCAAACAGAAAAGCGGTTTTAATATTGGCTTGGCACCTAATTTAAAGCCAACCATTACATTAATTAATTGACCGGCAAGGGATTTAAAAGCAGGAACTCCGCTTAATTCGTCATTACCGGGAATATCGAAAGGCATGTTAAAACGAGCGGCAAGTTTAATAGCTTCCACACCGTCAACAGCCAAACGACTTGGGTCGGTACCTGCACCCAGGCTACCGTAAACCAAGTTAATTTTAGCTAAATCGGCACCCGCCAAACCTGCAAGTAAAACGGTTTCGGGGGTGTTTAAACCTCTATGGGCTCTTACGGTTAATAAAGTGGACGGATGTAATGACTGACGCACCAGTTGAATATTTTCGAAAGAAGTAATAGTACCGTCATTTTCGTGAGTAAGATAACCTTCAATTAAACCTTCATAACGAGCTTCCCAACTTGGGTTAATTAACAAAAATCCGTTTATTCCCCAACGTTCGCAAACTTTTCCGTGTATAATATCCATTGTAGGGCAACCGCTTCCCAAAAACTTAAAAACCAACGGTTGGGAGTTGTTATGTTGAATTTTGACCGGAAAGACCGGTTGGTTATCGTTAACAAATCGTTTCAAATCCAAAAGCTCTTTTTCGGTAACATTTCTTACCCCTTTAGGGTATAATTTTTTATCGTTGGCAT
>DAINPX010000458.1:0-2533 GCA_036743235.1 Melioribacteraceae bacterium | reverse complement strand
CGTGTGTTAACAACATTAAAGCACTTAGTACTTTTTCGGAAATTCCTTCTTTACGCAAATCATCTATAGATAAATCAGTATCTTCAATAGTATCGTGCAAAACTGCCGTTACCATTTCTTCTTCCGTTTCCATTTCAAACATTACACGTAACACATGTAAAATATAAGGTTTACCGGCTTTGTCGGTTTGCCCAAAGTGTGATTTTGTGGCAATTTGTATTGCTTTATCAAGCATACTCATTCAAAACTCCTTTTCAACAATTATTCGGTTTTATTTAATTTAATTAAATTACTATAATTTATTAATTCAATATTTTTCTTTTGTAAAATATCTTTAAACTCTTTAGATGAAAGAGCTTTTAATTCTCCTTCTCTACTTTCACTCATATTTTTTGGACCCCAAGGGTTTAAATCTTCCATTGCTGCCAACTCGGGATGATTTAATCCTATATGAGTAACCAGCAAAAATATACCGGGTTTATTTATATCGTTTATAATGGCAACAAGGCTATCGGTCTTGTTATTTACAGGATCATCATAAATATTGTTAATATCTTCTTCTCCAAAATACCGAGATATACCTAAATTATACTCTTTGGCAAGTTTTTCGACTATCGCCCTATGTTCCGGTTTTTCAACGGCAGTTCCCATATGATAATCTAAATAATCAATTTTTAATCCGGTACGAAACGCTCTTTCAATCTGAGCTCGTAATTCAATTTCAACTTCTTCGGTTTTAGGATTATTAGCATGAAATTTTGCACGAGAAGGGAAAAAATAACCTTCATCATCAGTTAATGAAGGGACTACAGATTTACCTGTGATGGGTCCCCATCTATAATTTTTCCATTCTGCATTTAATGTTAAATGAACACCTACGGATACTTCGGGATGTTCTTTTAATATATCTACACCTTCCTGATACCAGGCACAATTAAACATAACCGAAGCCGATAGAGGATATCCGGTTTTTAATAATTCTTTAAATGCCATATTAACCGCATGGCTCATACCTATATCATCACATCTAATAATAAGCTGCTTATTTTGTGCATTAATAATTATTGAAAACACAAAAATTACGATAAACAAATATTTTTTCATTTATACCTCATTTCTTTAAAAAGTCATTTAACAAATTAAGGAGTTTATCAAATTCGGCTTTAACATTGTAAAAATGCGGAGATAGTCTAATTTTTCCTTGTCTAAGTTCAAAAATAATATTGTTCTTTTCTGCTAATATTCTAAAATCTTCACCTTTATCCATACCAAAAGTAACTATACCGGAAAGATGTTTTTCCGCTTCACCAAATAAAAGAGGTCGTATTCCTAAGTTAACCAAACCTTCAATTAAATATTTTGTATTTTCTAATATTAGTTTTTCAATTCTATCCAATCCAAAGTCCAAAAACATTCCCAAGTTGGTATCAGCGGCAACTATTCCCATTAAATTAACCGAACCGTTAAAAAAGCTTTGAGCATCATCTTTTAAAGTTAAGTTATAATCCAATAAATTCCAAGCTTCTTTAACCGAAAGCCACCCAACAGAAGATTGTTTCATCTTATTTTGTAATTTTTCGGCAACAAACATATAAGACAAACCTTGTAAACCCATTAACCATTTTTGTGTACCTCCGCATAAAAAGTCAATATTCATTTCATTTACATCAATAATAAATGCCCCTGCGGCTTGTATTACATCAACCGAAAAAATAATATTATTATATTTACATAATTTGCCAATTTCTACCAGATCCGACCTATAACCCGAAAAAAATTGTACATAACTAATTGATAATAATTTAGTTTTTTCGGTAATAGCTTCTTTCAAGTCTTCTAATAAAACCCTTCCGTTTTTTGATTTAACAATTTTTACGATAACCCCTTTTGTTTTTAAATTTAAAAAAGGGTAAACATTAGCCGGAAACTCAATATCATTTAATATAATTTCATCTCCTTTTTGCCATTCCAAACTGTTGGCAAGCATACTCATTCCGTTGCTTACGTTATCAACCCAAGTAACTCTATTTGGCATACAATTTAATAATTTACCTAATTTTTCTCTTCCGCTTTGGTCGGCAGTAATAAAAGTATCAAAGTTTTTGATACTCCCCAAACTTCTTGTATAAATATATTCATTTAAACTGCTAACTGCCAATTTGGATAAAGGTCCTATTGATGCATGGTTAAAGTAAATTTTCCCTTGCTCTAAAAACGGATATAAACTTCTTATTTCTTCAACAGTATATTTCATAAACAAAACCAATTTTTATTCAATGTGCAATAAAATACTATTTTTTTTATTAATCAAAAATGATATAGAACACAATATTTTATTTTTGTAATATATTTAATGTTTTACCTATAATCGGTTTTAAAGATAAACCGCTTTTTCTCTTTACAACCGTATCGCTTGTTCTCTCAAATATTATCCCTAATTATACGGCAGGGGTTACCTACTGCAATTTTATTATCCGAAATTGATTTTGTTACCACGCTACCTGCACCCACCGTAACATTATTGCCAATGGTA
>DAINPX010000457.1:0-2547 GCA_036743235.1 Melioribacteraceae bacterium | reverse complement strand
GAAGACGAAGTTAAATATATCGCCGCAACCCATAATATCAATATTGATTTAAATCGTAAAGATATTGAAATACTTCCTCTTTGCAATTACTTAAATAGGAAAAGTTTTTGCGAGGATGAGTTAGAAGTATTGGATTGTCTTTTTGAGAATTATAGAAAAGAAATAAAAGAAAATTACAACTTGTCTTCAACAATAATTATTCCGGATAATCTTGATATTTTTGACCAAAAAAATATAATATTTTACTATAAAAAATATTTTGGCAGAGTAAATCCTTTATGGAGAAGCATTGCTGCATCAATGGCTAGTCCAAAAATCTTTCAGCAACATTCTAAAGTATGGGTTATTGACGGTATGATTGCTGAGGGAACATTAACTTTAATAGAGAGGAGAAACGATAAAAAACTGGAATTGGAATTTCCGGAAACTCGTGGCTATTATTATGTTCATCGTCCCTCCAAAGAACTGAATGATTATAAGAATATATCAATTGAAAATTTAAAGATTAATTATTTGATAAGATATTTTAATTTAACGAATAATGATTTCTGTGCAAACAGTATTTATAGAAAAATTATTCATAATAAATTATTAGATAAAGTTATTTTTGAAAAAGAATCAGTTGATGTTAGAATCGATGAAAAAGTATTCAAACTTGATTTTAACAAGCAAATATTTGATAGATGTGTTAAATTATATATAAATGACTTGAAATCGGTAATCAAAAACGAAGGGTTAAAACAAATCCTTTTAATAAACGATGTTTTGCTTTCGGAAGTAGAAGTTAATGAGATTAAAAATCAGAATAATTGTAGTTTTTATCAAATTAATAATATTGATATTGGGAAAGGGAGTTTAGAATTTCTTAAAAGAATTGAGATGAATCTTCCGACATTTGTTGAGTATCTTCCTAATCTTAGTCTTGAAGTAATAAACGATGGACGCTTCTATTCCTTAAATTTACTGAAAGACAATTATATTGATGTGTTTTCGGAAAAAGAAAAAGAGTTTAATATATCTGATGAATTAATTTTATCTAAAGATGTAAATGAATTCAACTTCCCGCTATATACAGATGATAAAGATTTGGCATATAAAGCAAAACTAAAACATCCGTCTTTCCCACTAAAAGACGATACTCGTGTTAAAATGGTTTTGACATATAAGTATGGATATGAAAATTACTATGATTTAAAACTTATCCCCATAAATCAGAAAAATAATGTTGAATTTTTTATTACATGGGAAAAAATTGAAAAAAATATTATTGATTATAAACAATATATCCCAAATTTTCCGGAAGATAGCAAAGAAAGTGAAATTAATAATATATTGATAGACAAAATAGATAAATTAAAAGAGAAGTTAACCGTTTTTTGTGATAAAGTTGATAGTTTAGAAAACCAACAATATGGCTGGAGAACAAGAGATATTAATTTTCTAAGCAATAGACTCCATTTTAAAAAAAATGCATTTATAGTTAATAAGGCTTTAAAAGGAAATAAAACAGCAATTAAATTTTTGGGGGGTTATATATTCGAAAGAGTAAATGATAATTTAATTCAGGTAAATAGTTATCGGAGTATGGAATTAGATAATTGCAGGGATGATGATTATAAAAAAGCATGGAATAGATTGTATGGAAATACACAAAAATATTATTCTTCGTTTGGAAGTTATATAGATAGACCGGTATATAAAAGGATAATTAAAAAAAATAATCTTAATAGTTTTGATATTAATTTGTTATCAATTAGTATAAAAAATCTAAATGAAGAAGACTCCACAGAAATATATAAGTTTATATTGAAAATGGTTGCGGGTCAAAAATTATTTAATGCGTCGTTTCTAAAATTAACTTCTACTTTTATTTGGTGTAGAAATGAGAACGTAAGGTTGTTTTTATCTGATTGCAATAAATTTCTTGATTTGTTTGATATTTTTCTCAATGATCGGCGAATGAGTCTTGAAAAACAAAAGAGTCGCTCAAATATGAATAATACTAAAGAGTCTTTAATAGAATTATCTTGTGTTTATGAAATTATCTTAGGTTTATTGCGATTAAGAAGTGAAGGCAATAATTTGAATGAAAGACGATTGATGAGTATTTCAAAAAAAATTAAAATCATTGATTATTTATTGGATGAAGGTAGTAAATTTTTGCAAACCAACTTAAAGTTTGATGTACAAAAGCCTTCAAGCTTAAGGAATATGTCGAATCTTGCTTATGTTCTTAATGGCTATATTACATGTAGTTTTGGTACTAATCTACCTATAATTTCTGAGTATGAAGAAGACGAAGAAGATGAAGAAGATTAAATATTAGATAGAATATAATATTATGAAAGTTTAAGGTAAATTATAAATAAATGAAACAAAAAATACGTAACATTATAGTTCAAAGTGGATTTAATATAATTGAAAGACAAAGTGAATTAGAAAAAATCCTAAATGGAATTATTACACTTGAAAATAGAGAAGAAGTAGAATTACTAAAAACGTCCTTATTCTGGGGGATAGTGGATGAATTAAAGACGGTTGATATTA
>DAINPX010000456.1:0-2583 GCA_036743235.1 Melioribacteraceae bacterium | reverse complement strand
GCATTATTAAAGATTAACCGGACATGTGAAGTAGATATGATAATACTAATCGAAATGTTTAACTGAATATTACTTGTAAGAGCATTATAAAAAGAATAGTGATAATTAGAAACTGATTATATTAGACAATTAATAAAAAAATCCCCATCTCGTTTTTGAGATGAGGACTTTTAGAATTTGGAATTCAAATTATTTTATTAGTGCCATCTTCTTTATTTGGCTAAATTCTTCCGTTTCTAATCTGTAGTAATAAATTCCGCTACTTAAGTGTGAAGCATTAAATTGAATAGAATAATATCCTGCTTCGTAATTACCATTTATTATTTCATCAACCAATTGACCTAATGAATTAAATATTTTTAAAGAAACATTAGATTTTGTAGGTAAACCAAAACGAATAGTTGTTGAAGGATTAAACGGATTTGGAAAATTCTGTTCTAAGCTAAATGTTTGAGGTGCAAATAATACTTCAATTGTTTTTGAATAATTAACTTTTCCGTCAAAATCTATTTGTTTCAATCTATAGATTAATTTATCACTTTTTACATTTTCCAAAACATCAACAAAACTATATTCTTGTTTTTCAGTAGTTGATCCTTTTCCTTTTACAAAACCAACCTTTTCCCAACTCTTTGAATCCGATTTCCTTTCAATTTCAAAACCGCTATTATTAGTTTCTGTAGCGGTTAACCAATTTATAGCTACAGTATTATTTTTTATAGAAGCATTAAAAGAAATCAATTCAACAGGAATTATATTACCAACCGTTAAATTAACGGGTACTAAAATTACCGTATTATTAGGATCATTTGATTTGATTTTTAGATCAAGTGAATAAATACCGTCTTCCAAATCATCGGTATTTACGTTTAAATTTACTTTTGCACTGTTTCCGTTATAAATTAAAGCATTTATATTATTCATAAACATCCATTCGGGTTCAGCACTAATTTTTACAGCCAAATTTGGTTTTACATAATTAGCGTCTTTAGCAATTTGTAAACCGATGCTTCCTGTTGCATTTTCAATTCCAATAGTTGCCGAGTTTAGTGTTGCTGTACATTCATTATAATAATACATAATTTTACCAGATGAATAGAGTACAACTTGGAAGTTTAAAACACCTGTTCCTGAATATTTACTCCAATTGTAATACTGAACAATAAATTTATTTCCTTCGGATTTATAAAATACTTTTCCGGTTGTTTTTCCGTCTAAGTCATCCCAAAAAGGTGCAATATAATTATTAGGTGCTGAACTATTCGGGATAGACGCATTTGTAAATGATGAGCCTGAAGGCTGAACGAATGTTAAAAATCCGTTTGAAGTAACATAAACAGTAGAATATACACTACCGTAAAATTTAAAATTTAACCCCATATTTAAGGTTGTATAACCTTCATCTTTTGCGGAATAAGTACCGGTTGCAACCCAATTTGTTGCTTCTGTTCCTGTAGTAGATATGTCATTCCATTCAAAAGCCGGTCCATTTGATACATCGCTATCAACCCATTTATATCCAAAACTATCCGGTCCGCCGCTCCCTTTAATGCTGATACCACCTAAATTTATTGGTTCTTCTTTAGTTCCAAGACTTCTTTCGGTGTTTGTAATTTGGGGTATAATATTTAAAGATAAAGCTTTTTCGGGGAAAGTAGAATTTGCAGTTTCAACACTAAAGGTTAATGTTGAAGGACTTGTTGCAATATTGGAAATTAACAAAGAATCGTTAACAATGTTATTTGCCGGTAAATTATACGAAAAACTGTTTGGAGTACAACTAATAACCGGAGCACTTAGAGTAGTAGCAGATGTTATATTAGACATTTGCGAAACATTACCCCAAATATCAACGGATTTTACCGCAAAATAGTATGTTGTATTAAACGCTAAGTTTTTATATGTATATGATTTTGGCATTCCGGATGTATCACCTTCACCCGATAATAAAACAGATTGAGCAGCCGCAAAATCGTTATCATTATTTATTTGAGAGGTTGAATACCTTAAATCGTAACTAATAATTCCGCCAATAGAAGAATCTGTTGGAGCCGACCAAGTAACCATAACCTCGTCAGAAGTGGGGTTAGAAGCATTAAGATTAGTAATTTGCGTTGGTGCAGTACTATCGGGAAATAAACCGAATGTCAGTTTTGTCATAGGATCGCCAAAAATGTGGAACTGTTCCATCATTTTTAAGCCTTCACCAGTACTTCCTCCGTTAACATCCATACCATGCATTAAGCCGCTAAAACAAACTCCGCCAACCGTCATTTTCTCGCGCATGGTTAATAATTCCATTGCGTGGTATTGCATATCGCAAGGGGGCACCCAGCTTGCATTTGTTGTAGAGCCATATATTGCAATAGCACCTTTAGGATTATTTAAATCACCTGCACGTAACCAAGCTTCTTCCATACATTCGCCCATAGTAAAATCGCCATTTAAACATGCTACGTCAAAAACAAAAGGATTTTTATAACCGTTTTCCAGGGCATTTATTTTTGTTACGCTAAAACTTGTTGTTGACCATGATGTACCGGAGCCATGTCCAAATCGTGCGGCGTACCGGCGGGGGCCGCC
>DAINPX010000455.1:0-2588 GCA_036743235.1 Melioribacteraceae bacterium | reverse complement strand
TGTGGTAATTGTTTTGGATATTGAAGCTATTCTGTAAGTTGTATTTGTATCTATCGGCAAATTCCTGCCAAAGTCTCTTAATCCAAAACCTTTATTATATACTAAAGAATCTCCTTTGGTAACCGCTATAGAAAACCCTAATAAAGTGTTTTGGGTAAATACTTTATTTAATAATGAATCTAATTTGGTAATTTGAGCAAATGTAACCGAAGTTAATAATATAAACATCGTAATCGATTTCTTCATAATAAATCCTTTCTTATCACAATTAAGCAAATATAAAAAAAATACCACTCGTCAATTAAGCCGAGTGGTATAAAAATTAATTTTGTTAAAACAAAATATTAGGTGCCTGCGCTATAATCTGTTAAATATTTAACTTGTTCTTTTGATAATTTATCAATTTTATAGCCCATAGTATCAAGTTTATATTTTGCAATTTCTTGGTCTTGTTCTTCAGGAATATCGATAACTTCGGGATTTAACAAAATACCTTGTTTATCTAATTTTGCTAAGCGAACTTGAGATAAAAATTGATTGGCAAATGACATATCCATAACTTCTGAAGGATGTCCTTCGGCAGCTGCCAAGTTAACTAATCTACCTTGTGCCAATAAATAAACTCTGTTACCGTTTTCTAAAACGTATTCTTCGTTATTTGGTCTAATAGTACGTTTAGATTTTTTCAATTCTTCCAAATCTGGAATGTTTATTTCGCAATCGTAATGACCTGTATTACAAACAATAGCACCGTCTTTCATTTTTTGGAAATGACGTTTAACTATAACATCTTTTACGCCTGTAGCAGTAATAAATATATCGCCTACTTTTGCAGCTTCATCCATAGTCATTACGGTATGACCTTCTAAAGTAGCTTTTAAAGCTGCTGTAGGTTTAACTTCGGTAACAATTACGTTTGCACCAAGACCTGCTGCACGCATAGCACAACCTTTACCACAATGACCGTAACCTGCAACTACAAAGTTTTTACCTGCTAAAAGAACGGAAGTAGCACGTAAAATACCATCAATAGACGATTGACCCGTACCATAAACGTTATCAAAATCCCATTTAGTTTCTGCATCATTAACAGCAACAACCGGATATAACAATTTTCCGTCAGCTGCCATTGCTCTAAGTCTATGAACACCGGTAGTTGTTTCTTCTGTTCCGCCAATAATATTTTTTGCAAGTTCGGGATATTTTGTGTGAATTGTAAATATTAAATCGGCACCGTCATCTAAAGTTAAATTAGGTTTCATGTCTAAAGTTCTGTCAATTGACCAGTAGAAATCTTCTACAGATTGACCATGCCAAGCATAAATTTCTAAACCGTTTTCAGCCAAAGCCGCTGCAATATCATCTTGAGTTGAAAGTGGGTTGCAGCCGCTCCAACTAACCTGTGCACCGGCAATTTTTAAGGTTTCAATTAATACGGCGGTTTCTTTTGTAACATGCAAACAACCGGCAATTTTATATCCGGTTAACGGTTTAGAATCTTTGTACATCTCACGAAGTTTCATCATAACCGGCATGCGGCTTTCTGCCCATTCAATTTTCATTCTTCCTTGTTGGGCAAGTTTGATGTCTTTTACTTTGTATTTTCCTTTTTTGTAATCCATTATGTTTCTCTATTTTTTGTGTAAATAATTTTTAAATATTGGCACTAAATCTAATTTTTCCCATGTAAAGTCTTTATCGTTACGACCGAAATGACCCAAAGAAGCAGTATTTTTATAAATAGGTCTGCGTAATTTCAATCTTTCGATAATTCCCTTAGGGGTAAGATCAACTTCTTTCATAATCATATCGGCAATTTCCTTATCGCTAATAACTCCGGTTCCTTTGGTATCAACGTAAATAGATACCGGTTGAGCAACGCCTATTGCGTAAGCCAACTGCACTAAACATTCTTTGGCTAATTTAGAGGCAACAACGTTTTTAGCTATATGGCGTGCGGCATATGCTGCGCTTCTATCAACTTTTGATGGGTCTTTACCGCTAAAAGCTCCGCCGCCGTGGGGTGCCCAACCACCATATGTATCAACAATAATTTTACGACCGGTTAAACCACTATCTCCGTGAGGTCCACCAATTTCAAAACGACCGGTAGGATTAACAAAATATTTTGTGTTTTTATCTAAATATTTTGCTGGAATAACTTTTTTAATAACTTTATTAATTACGTCTTGTCTAATTTTGTTTTGTGTTACTTTTGCATCATGTTGTGTGCTTATAACAACGGTATCAACTCTTATAGGTTTATGATTATCATCATATTCTATTGTAACTTGAGATTTTGCATCCGGTCTTAGATAAGGCATTAATTTCGGTTGTTTTTTACGTATTTCTGTAATTTTTTGAATTAACTTGTGTGCATAAACTATTGGCATAGGCATTAATTCAGGAGTTTGATTACAAGCATAACCAAACATCAAACCTTGGTCTCCGGCACCGCCTTTATCTACACCCATAGCAATATCGGGTGATTGGGAATGAATAGCGTTCAAAATACCGCAAGAATCTGCATCAAATTTATATTCGGCTTTTGTGTAGCCTATTTCTCTAATTACGTTTCTAACAACATC
>DAINPX010000454.1:0-2590 GCA_036743235.1 Melioribacteraceae bacterium | reverse complement strand
ACCCCCAAATTTGGTTTTAATTATATTTAATATAAATAAGGATGGGTGCACCATGTTAAATTTACTTTACAAATTTGGCTTAAAGCTTGAACAAAGCGATGATTTAGACAAAATACTTATCGACCCTCCTAAAGAGGATAAAGACGTTCAGTATTACAATGTAGGCATTTTAATTGATTTGGATGAAAACAAAGTAATTTTAGACCCGCAGTATTTAAGCGAGTATGATGGAATTCGTTCTATCAAAAAATTTCTGGCAACCAAATCCATTATTGGAAATCAACGTAAGTTTTACTTAACTGTTGACGGCAAAGGTTACGGAAAACTACTTGACACTATTTATAACGAAAAAGGAACAAGCGACTTAAAAATTAGACTTTTACAACACAACGATCTTTTTAAAGAACGCTTAATTTTTAAAGTTATCGAACTAATTGAAGAAAACTTTGAACAATTTGCTTACGAAAACCTTTATAACCCCGTTTTGGTTAAAGAGCAGGCATTAGAGTTTAATAAAGATGTTTTTATTAAAGGTATTCAGCAGCTATTGTTACCTAAAGGGAAGAATAATATTATGCTTTATTTCTTATTAATTAAAGCCGATAAGATTGGAATTAAAGAACCAACTTTAGCTGCTTCAATTGATGGATATATTGACTTAGTTAAACGAGAATTATTACCACAAGAATCGGATGAAAGCGGTTTTTGTTATGTTGCAGGAAAAGATGAACCGAATTTATTAGCCGGTGGTGATTTTTCCGCAAACAATCTATCCAAAATATTTGTTACTACTACAATTAATTATGCAAGTTATTTTCAAGATGCAAACTTTGGCATAAACTACAGTTTAAGTAAAAAATCGAAAGAAATTATTGAATTTGCTTCAAATTATTTAATGAAAAATCTTAAAATAAATATTGCGGGAACACCTCATATTTTAATCCCTGAATTCCCTTATGGATTTGATAAAGATATAATATATGCAGTAGAAGAGTTTAAAAAAGTTAATGATATAGCTTTTAATTCAAAAGAATTTGAATTTGCTGTTAATTACTTTAAAGAAGAAAACGAATTGGAAGAAAACATTTTTTGGTTTAATTATTTTGGTTTTGAATCCGATAAAGCAAGTTTTAAATTGGTTAACAGAATAAAAGACGTGAACAGTGCAAAACTACTTAATATTAGCAAACTGTTTATCGAAAATTCTATTAAAATATTGGGTAAAACTCCTAAATATGCTTATAATTTCAAAACAATTTATAATATAATTCCCATAAAAAATCCCGAAGCAACTAAAAATCCGGCATTAGATTTAATAAATGCCATATTAGAAAATAAAATGATAGATGCACAAATGATTTTTGCACATTTTAAAGAGCTTTCTTTATATTATTTTTTAGATAGAAATAAAGTAAAAGGGTGTTACAAAAACGTATATCCTTATAGCGAACCTAAATATTTTGATTTTAACATTAAAGATGCAATTAATAACTATTTAATTTTAATAAAAACATTATTAGACCTAAATCAATTAACAAACCATAATTTTATGGAGGGAAAAATGGAAGAAAAACCGACAAACACTTACAGTGCCAAAGAAGAAGAACTATTTGCACAACACGGTTATACTGACCTACAAAAAGCTATGTTTTATTTGGGCAGAATGGTTAGTATGATAGGTTATGCACAATATTCCAAAGGACACGAACAAAAACCGATTTTACAAAAAATTAATTTCAATGGTATGCGTTTAAGAGAAATTGTAAAATTGAGAAGCGAACTGTACGAAAAAGCAAGACAGTACAAAGAAGATTTATCGTTTTTAGACGGTAAGTTTGCAAAATTATTTAATTATAACAATTGGAATTTGCCCGCCAACGAGTCTCTATTCTTTTTATTAAACGGGTATTCTTTTTATGTTGGTTCTAAAGATAATGACAAAAACGAAAATATTCAATTAACAAACAACACGGAGGAGTAAAATGGCTGATTTAATTAATACCAATAGTGATTTTTTGTTTATTTACGAAGCAATTAACTGTAACCCTAACGGTGACCCCGATATGGAAAACAAACCACGAATGGATTATGATACCAATACAAATTTGGTTACAGATGTTAGATTAAAACGCTACATGCGCGATTATCTTAAATCTATAGGTAAAGAAATTTTTGTTGATTTGGAAGACGAACAAAAAGTTAGCCCCGATACAAGATTAAAAAATATTATTAATAACATTACCGCAGATGATATTAACACACTTTTGGCAGATTATTCCACCGAAAGAGATGCCCTTTTATCAATTCTAAACAATAAAGGGAGTAAACAATTAATAGAAATTCTGCAAGCAGAAAAAGCAAAAGACCAAATATTAAAAGAGTTAAATATTCCTGATTTAAATATTAAAGATTTAAACATTTTATTATTACAGCAGTTCGTAAAAAAAGAAATGATTGACGTAAGAATGTTTGGCAGTGCTTTTGCTATTAAAGGTTTTACCAAAGCATATACCGGACCAATACAACTTACTTGGGGTTATTCTTTAAACAAAGTAAAACTGATTGATACTTCCTCTATTGTTACTATTAT
>DAINPX010000453.1:0-2612 GCA_036743235.1 Melioribacteraceae bacterium | reverse complement strand
CAATATTAAATCGCTTTCAATTAAATTTAATAACGGCAGCCGAATTACCGCTTTATCCAGCAACCCAAAAGCTTTTAGATCTAAAGGAGGTAAAATTGTATTGGATGAATTTGCACATCACGATAATCAAATAGAACTATGGAAAGCAGCTAAACCGACAGCAGTTTGGGGTTATCCAATTAGAATAATTTCTACACATAACGGTAAAAAATCGCAATTTTATAAATTTATTGAAAAAATAAAAAACAATAAATTAGATTGGTCGTTACACACAACTACAATTTTTGATGCGGTTAATTGCGGTTTGGTGGATAAAATTTTTAATAAAGAAGTATCGCAATACGAAAGAGAAGATTGGATTAACAAACAAAAGGAAGATTGTTTTGACGAGGTTACATGGAACGAGGAATTTTGCTGTAACCCTATTGATGAAAGTACCGCTTTTTTAAGTTATGGATTAATTAACAGTTGTATTGATATTAACCTAAACAATAACGAAGAATTAAACAGTTCGGCATATTATTACTGCGGTTTTGATATTGGCAGAAGAAACGATTTATCCGTAATTACCGTAATAGAAAAATTAGGCGATAAGTTTTTTTTACGCTTGCAAAAAATTTTTGAAAACACTCTTTTTAATACACAAAAGGAATACCTAATAAATTTAATAAATAGATTTAATATTATTAAAACAGCAATAGACGAAACGGGAATAGGAATGCAGCTTGCCGAAGATATTACCGGTTTATTTGGATATAATAAAATAATGCCCGTTTATTTTACCAACCGAATTAAAGAAGAACTTGCATACAATATGTTAACTTGCTTTCAGGACAAAACTATAATTATTCCCAACAATTATAACCTTAAAGAAGATTTGCATTCCGTACAAAAAACCATTAAAAACAATTCAACAATTTATTTTGAAGTTAACGATATTAATATTAAAGGGCATGCAGATAGGTTTTGGTCTTTGGCTTTGGCTTTATTTGCCGCAAAAAACAATAACTGCGGAAATATAAATATTTACTCTAAAAATATTAAAGAGATATTTAACAATAATTATAAAGGAGCTTATTATGTTTAACTTGTTTAATTTTATTAAACACAAAAATAATAAAATATTAACCGAACAGATTGTAAAGCCGCACAATTATTTAACAACTTTTAATTGGATAAATTATTTACCAAATCCCGATACTATTTTACAAAAATATAACAATAATTTTTCGGTTTATTACGATATGCTTAACGATGATCATTTACATGCTTGTGTAACAAGGCGTAAAATGGGGGTTAAATGTATGGAATACCGCATTGTTAAAACAAACGAAACAACAGATAATGTATATAAACTTATTAATAAAGCCATTACAAATTTAAATAATAACAATTGCCGAATTAAAGATATTATTTCCGCTTCGTTAAACCCAATATTTTTTGGCTTTTCGGTGTTTGAAGTTATTTGGGAGTATGTTGACGGTTTTCTTCTTCCAAAACAAATTATAGAAAAACCGCAAGATAATTTTTTGTTTGATATTAACAACAATTTAATTTATAACAATAATTCAATTAATATTTCCGCAAATAATTATAAATACAAATTTATATTACTTCAAAACGAGGCAACTTTTAATAACCCTTACGGCGTAAAGGCATTAAGCAAGTGTTTTTGGAACATAACCTTAAAAAAAGGGGGCTTAAAATTTTGGTCTGTTTTTGTGGAAAAATACGGCATGCCCTTTATACTTGCCAAACAACCCCGCTCCGTTTCCGATATAGATAGCATTAATTTATTAAACAAACTTGATGATATGGTGCAAGATGCAATTGCCGTTATTCCCGATGATTCTTCGGTGGAATTTAAAGATGCAAAAAACGGTTACAGCGGCGATATTTACGAAAAGTTTATTAATGCACAAAACAACGCAATTAGCAAAGCAATTTTAACCAACGTATTTTCAACCGAGTACCAAAGTAAAGGGGGTTACTCAACGGCACGTGCCGGTTTTGAAAGCGAACGAATGCTTGCTCAAGAAGATAAAGACTACCCCGAACAACTTTTTAATACATTATTTAAATTTATTACTTTATTAAATTTTGGTACTTCAAATGCACCCGTTTTTAAATTGTTTGAAGAAGACGAAGCAAAAAAAGAATTTGCCGAACGTGATAATTATTTAAGTAAACATATTAAATTTAACAAACAATATTTCCACAGAGTTTATAACATTCCCCTTAACGAATTTGATGTTTTGTAAATTTTAATTCTATTTTTAATTAGCCTAAACAAGCATTTGTTGTAATAAACCGTTTTTCCATTCTTTGGTTTTTTCTATTGTTCGGTTTATATCTTCAATTTTTGTATCTATTAAACTTAAAAAATCGGCTATTTTTTGTTGCTCAAATAAAATTGGTATAACAACATTAAACTGGACTAAACTATTTTTCTGAATATTTGGTAGTCCAGAACCGACCCTTAATTCCATTAGATTATTTTCCTTGAATTTTAGATATTGAAAAATATAATTCTTATCTACTGAATACTCTGATAAATAATTACAATTAGCGAAGGCGGAAATTCTTGTGGCTTTGTTAATTATATGAAAACA
>DAINPX010000452.1:0-2634 GCA_036743235.1 Melioribacteraceae bacterium | reverse complement strand
CATAGAACTATTTGAACAACTCATTAAAAAAATACAGGAGACTGGGTACGATAGATATAATTCATTAAGAAGACCTGTAGCATATGAAGAATTTAAAGGATACAAATATGATTTACATGCAGAAAAAGTTGAAATTCAAGATACAAAGAATACTCGTTATAACATTAACACTATAAAAGGGAATATTACTTTTGAAAATGTTAGTTTTAAATACAGCGATAAATTACCTTACGTGTTAAAGAGTATAAATTTGGAAATTAAAGCCGGCGAAACCGTAGCGTTTGTAGGCAGAACGGGGGAAGGAAAAACAAGTTTAATTAACTTAATACCCCGTTTATATGATGTTACCGAAGGAACGGTTAAAATAGACGGATTTGACGTAAAACAAATTCCTATTAAAGTGTTACGTAAAAACATAGGGCTTGTACCTCAGGAAACATTTTTATTTAGCGATACTTTAGAAAATAATGTTTTATTTGGTGTTAAAACAAAAGATAGAAAAGTATTGCTTAAAGCTGCCGATATAGCTTCGTTAACAAAAGATGTAGATCAGTTTACTGCCGGATTTAACACAATTTTGGGAGAAAAAGGAATTACTTTAAGCGGAGGACAGAAACAACGTACGGCACTTGCAAGGGCTATTGCAGTTGACCCCAAAATTTTAATTTTGGATGATTCGTTTAGCGCGGTTGATACAAACACAGAAGATGAAATTCTTGGAAAATTAAAAGACTTTATGAAAGGAAGAACGAGTTTAATAATAAGTCATAGGATATCGACAGTAAAACACGCCGACAAAATATTTGTGCTTAATAAGGGTGAAATTGCCGAAAAAGGAACACATGACGAACTTGTTGAATTAGGCGGAATTTATGCCGAAATGAATCAAAAGCAATTATTGGAAAAAGAATTGAAGGAATTAAATTAATATTATGGTTAGCGATAAAGACGATGAAATTTTAGGTAAAGCGTACGATAGCAAATTGATGAAAAGGCTTTTATTTTATATAAAACCTTATAAAAAATATGTTTTTTGGGGCATTCTATTAAGTATTTCGGTAGCGGGTTTAGGTCCGGTAAGACCCTATTTAACAAAAGTTGCAGTTGATTATAGTTTGGTAAATAAAGATTACGATTCGTTAATGTATATTTCTATTGCGTTAATTATCTCTTTATTGTTACAGTCGGTTGTTCAATATTATTTAACCTATTATACACAATTGATGGGGCAAAAAGTAATTTTTGATATTCGCGTAAAACTATATGAACATGTTCAAAAATTGGCATTAAAATTTTATGATAAAACTCCTATTGGTAGAATAGTAACAAGAGTAACAAACGATGTGGAATCATTAAACGAGCTTTTTTCGGCAGGGATTATTACGGTATTTAGTGATATTTTTATTATATTGTGGATTTTAGGGTTTATGTTTTTTATGTCTTGGGATTTATCCCTTGTAACTTTATCAGTATTACCTTTGGTTATATTCGCTACTTCAATTTTTAGAAAGAAAGTACGAGTTGCTTACAGAGATGTAAGGTTTCATTTGGCAAGGTTAAATACATTTATGCAAGAACACGTTCAAGGTATGAACGTAGTTCAGATATTCGGAAAAGAAAATGAAGAATATAAAAAATTTGCCGATATTAATAGAGATCATACAATAGCAAATGTAAAATCCGTTTTTTATTATGCTGTATTTTTTCCTGTGGTAGATTTTTTCAGCTCTTTAGCTATCACTCTAATAATTTGGTACGGGGGTGGAAATGTTGTGCAAGGGGCGATGTCTTTAGGTGTTTTATTTGCGTTTATTCAATACACCGAAATGTTTTTTAGACCGATAAGAGATTTATCTGAAAAGTATAATGTTTTACAAACGGCAATGGCATCTTCGGAAAGAGTTTTTAACTTATTTGATGATAATACTTTTATAAAAAATGCCGAAAATCCTATTAACTTAGAAAAAGTTAAAGGTAAAATTGATTTTGAAAATGTTTGTTTTGCCTACAATACAGATGATTACGTTTTAAAAAATATTAATTTTACAATTAATCCCGGAGAAACTGTGGCAATTGTTGGGGCAACCGGAGCGGGTAAAACGAGTATTATTAATATTTTAACTCGATTTTATGATATAAATTCCGGTACAATTAAATTAGATGGCGTTGATATTAAATTAATTGATAAAAGAGACTTAAGAAAGTATATCTCTATTGTTTTGCAGGACGTATTTTTGTTTAGCGGTACTATATATGGTAATATTACTTTAAATAATGAAAATATTAGTTTGGAAGAAGCCCAAAAAGCTGCTAAAATAGTAGGTGCCGATAAATTTATTGAAAACTTACCTAATAAGTATTTGGAAGAAGTTAAAGAAAAAGGTTCTACGTTAAGTGTCGGGCAAAAACAACTGATCTCGTTTGCACGTGCTTTAGCATATGACCCTAAAATACTTATACTTGACGAAGCCACAAGCAGTGTTGATACCGAGACAGAGATATTAATTCAAAATGCTATAAATAAGCTGCTTGCTAACAGAACGTCCATAGTAATTGCCCATAGGTTAAGCACAATACAAAATGCCGATAAAATTATTGTAATGCATAAGGGCGAAATTAGAGAAGTAGGAAACC
>DAINPX010000451.1:0-2636 GCA_036743235.1 Melioribacteraceae bacterium | reverse complement strand
GGGTTAATAAATCTTCTTCGGGGTAAATGCACTCAAATTTTTTACCTAATAATTCTTCAAGTTTCATTAACTCGTAACTGCTATCTTCATCGGCAAACGAAATTGCAATTCCCGTTGCCCCTGCTCTTCCGGTTCGTCCTATTCTGTGTATATATTCCTCAATATCCTGCGGTATGTTATAATTTATAACGTGCGTAATAGCATCAACATGTATTCCTCTTGCCGCAACATCGGTAGCAACCAAAATTCTAATTTTACCGTTTCTAAAAGATTCAAGTCTTTTAATTCTTTGGTCTTGGTCAACTTCACCGGATAAAAGAGAACAACTTATTCCGTATGCCGTAAAAGTATCTTTTAATAACCTTGCTTCGTCTCTTCTGTTTGCAAAAACCAATACTCTATCAAAATTTTTCTTAATAACAAGGTTGTATAATAAAGTGCGTTTTTCGTCAACGGTAGTTATATAAGTAATTTGTTCAACGGTATCAATAGTTTTTTCTTCAGGTTTAATTGCAACGTCAAAAGCCTTTCGAGTCCACGATTCGGCTAAATTTTTTACGTCAAAAGTCATAGTAGCGGTAAAAAACATAGTTTGTCGTTTAACCTTAGGAGGAGTACTTAAAACAATTTGCCTAACCGATGGTAAAAAACCCATATCAAGCATTCTATCGGCTTCGTCAATTACCAAAATTTCTACACTGCTTAAGTTTATTAGTTTTTTTTCTAAAAAATCTATAAGTCTGCCTGGGGTTGCAATAATAATATCGGCATAACCGGAATGTAAAATGTTTTGTTGTTTTTTATAATCAATACCGCCTACAACCGAGACCAATTTAAAAGGTAAATATTTACCCAACAACCTTGCATCTTTTTCTATTTGCATAGCAAGTTCTCTGGTTGGGGCAAGAATTAACGAACGAGGCATTCCGTGTTTTCTTTTTGCTTCTGAAGGTTTATTAAATAAATGAGCAAATACGGTAATTAAAAACGCAGCTGTTTTGCCAGTTCCGGTTTGAGCCTGTGCGGTAATATCAATCCCTTTTAACGAATTTGGTAAAGACTGAGCTTGTACATCGGTACAATATTTAAACCCCAAATCGTAAATAGCATGTAAAATGGGCTTCGGTATATCTAAATCGGTAAAACGGGTTTTCCCTTCTTCTTCGGGAATTACAAAAACAGACGAATCCCAATTATCTTCGACAAAAACCGGTTCATCAATTTTGACCAGCGTTTTGGATAACGTAATTTTTTCATGTCTTTTTTTATGTTCTTCTAACTTTTTCTCGCTTACCCGTTCTTTGCGTCTTCTGTTTTCTTTTTTAACTACTATCTCTTCGTTTGCTTTCGTTTCTATTTCTTTTGCGGTTTTAATCTCTTCTTTAGTTTGCGTAAAACCCAAAAATCCTGCAATAGTACTAAATAATTTTCTAAACAATATAAACTGCCTATTATTAAACAATATAAATTAACAACAGAAATATACGCAAAAATAATTAAATGAAATAGTATTTATTTTATGAGGTGAATTAATGTTACCAAACTTCGGTTTTCATGTCTCGTGTCATTAAATCGTAAGTAGCTTTAACGGGATCTTTATCTTCAAACAAAATAGCATAAACAGCCGAAACAATTGGAGTTTCAACTTTATTATTTACCGAAAGTTCATGCACCGAACGGCACGTTTCTACTCCTTCGGCAACCATATTCATACTTTTTAATACTTCGTTAAGTTTTTTACCTTTTCCAATTTGTTCACCAACAAATCTATTTCTGCTATGCTTACTCATACAAGTTACAATAAGGTCTCCCATTCCGCTTAAGCCTGCAAAGGTTTCGGGTTTAGCACCCAAAAATTTACCTAAACGAGTAATTTCGGCGGTTCCACGTGTCATTATAGCAGCTTTAGTATTATCTCCAAAATTGGCTCCATCAATAATTCCCGCACCAATTGCAATTACGTTTTTAACCGCGCCACCCAGCTCAACACCAACAATATCGGTACTGGAATAAACACGGAAATAAGAAGTCATAAACATAGATTGAATAAAACGAGCCGTTTGTTCGTTATTGGCAGCAGCAACTACCGCTGTAGGAATTTTGCGGCTAACTTCTTCGGCATGGCTTGGACCGGACAGCACACCAATATTATCTGCACTAACCTGCGGTAAAACATTTTTAATTACTTGTGATACAGTTAATAACGATTTTTTTTCGATCCCTTTAGATACACTTACAATTACAACATCATTAAGCGGTGTTTTTTTTAAATTTACAATAGTGTTTCTTATATATTGGGTTGGTATTGCAATAACTATTGCATGAACATGTTTAACCGTATCATCTAAATTGTGTGTAATATTTATTTCTTCGGGAATAGGAATATTTGGTAAAAAAGTTTTATTAACCCTGTGCTTTTGCATATATCGGGCATAACTTTTATCATATTCCCATAAAGTAACCTTATGCCCGTTAAAATGGAGTAATATTGCCAAGGTTGTACCCCAACCTCCGGCACCAAGTACGGATACATTCATATTAATTACTTTTTAGTTTTACTTAAAGTAATACGGTTTTCATTACCGCTTAACAATCTTTTTACATTTGCACGATGTGTAAACACAACTAATAAGCTT
>DAINPX010000450.1:0-2653 GCA_036743235.1 Melioribacteraceae bacterium | reverse complement strand
TGCCGTTGTTTTAATGTTTGGAATTGGAATGTTACTGATTGCAATTATGGGACCTTCAAATTATTCCGGTACTTGGCCCGTACTAAAATTACTAAAACCTTTGCTGGAGTTTATTGTTCCTTCAAATGTATGGCAATATATTATATACTTTAGTTTGGCAGCACCTTTGGCATTATATAGAGGTCCATTAAATGTTTGGGGGATGGGTTATGGAATTGCAGCTGTATTTTTGGCAAGCGGATTAAACCCTGCTGCCGTAATGGGCTTATTACTTTCTGTCGGGCAGATTCAAGGAATAAGTGATCCTACCAACACTCATAACGTTTGGTTGGCAAACGAAATGCGCGTTGATGTTCAAAAAGTACTTTATAATACAATCCCTTATACTTGGGTTATTGCCATTGCGGGTTTAATTGCCTCGGCATTTTATTTTATGTAAAATTTGGGGAGAAAATAATTTTGAATAGGAAAATAAAAATAGGAATAGATGTTGGCGGTACTTTTACACATGCAGTTGCTATAGATATTGCAGATTTTTCAATAGTCGGTAAATCTTGCGTTCCCACAACACATACAGCTAAAGAAGGAGTTGCACGTGGTGTTGTTGATAGCATGTTAAATTTAATAAAAGAATGCAACATTTTACCCGATGAAGTTAAATTAATTGCACACTCAACTACACAAGCAACAAACGCTCTTTTAGAAGGAGACGTTGCCAAAGTTGGAATTATTGCAATGGGAAAAGGTATTGAAAAAGGTAGAGTAAAAAAAGAAACAAATTTAAATAACATTCAATTGGCAGCTAATAAAATATTACCTATTGAATATGAATTTTTAGATACTAAAGAAGATTTAGAAGAAAATTTAATAAAATCTGTAATAGAAAAATTAATTAAACGTGGTGCCGAAGTAATTGTTGCTACCGAAGCTTTTGGAATTGACAACCCTTTTAATGAAGAAAAAGTTATTGAAATAGCCGAAAAAATGGGAATGCAGGCAACTTCGGCTAGTAAAATAAGCAGATTATACGGCTTACGAGTTAGAACCAGAACAGCTATTTTAAATGCTTGCATGATGCCCAAAATGTTAAATACCGCAAATTTAACCGAAAAAGCAATTAGAGAAAGCGGTATTAACGCTCCGTTAATGGTTATGAGAAGTGATGGCGGTATTATGAGCATAGACGAGATGAGAAAGCGACCTATATTAACTATGCTTAGCGGACCAGCCGCAGGTGTTTCTGCAGCAATGATGTATGCTAAAGTAAGCGATGCCATATTTTTGGAAGTTGGCGGAACTTCTACAGATATTTCCGTAATTAAAAACGGTAAACCACAAATAAAAACAGCACAAATTGCCGGTAATCGTTTATTTTTAAGAACACTTGATGTTAGAACTTTGGGTATTGCCGGAGGAAGTGTTCCTCGAGTTTCGGGTAATAATATTATTGACGTTGGTCCCAGAAGTGCTCATATTGCAAACCTTAGTTATACAGCTTATGAATTTAATGAAAACGAATTTAATAACTTTGAATTGGAAACGGTTCAACCCAAAAACGGTGATCCAAACGATTATTTGGTAATTAAAACCAATTCAAAAAACTATACCGTTACTCCTACCGAAGCTTCATATTTTCTTAATTTAGTTAAAGAAGTAGGCCATGGCTCGGCAAATTTAAATTCGGTTAATAAGTGTTTTAACAATCTTTCAAAAAAAATTGGATTAAAACCCGAAGAAATTGCCAATAAAATATTAAAAATTTCTGCTGAAAAGATTGCACCTATTATAAAACAATTAAGTCGTGAATATAAACTTGATAACGATTTAATCGAATTTTTAGGCGGTGGAGGAGGTGCATCGGCAATAGTTCCTTTTACCGCTAATTATTTGGGATACAAACATAAAATTGCGGAAAATACCGAAGTGATTTCTGCAATTGGTGCCGCTTTGGGAATGATTAGGGATTCGATTGAAAAAAGTTTATTAAACCCTACCGAAGCCGATATTTTGGCATTACAAAAAGAAGCTTACAACTCGGTTGTTGAAATGGGTGCAGTACCCGATAGTATTGAAGTAACAATTGAGATTGATAGTAAAAATAAAAAAGTGATAGCAACTGCTATGGGTAATAGCGAACTTCGTACTAAAGAAGTTACCGCAAAATTACTTTCCGAAATCGAATTACTTGATATTTGTGCTAAATCGTTAAAAGTAAAAAGGCAAGAAATTAAAATTGCAGGTAATACATCTCATTTATTTGCGGTTACATATAATAAAATTAAAAATTTATTGTTTGGAATAATTAAAACCGAAATAAATAAGGTGCGAGTAATTGACAAAGAAGGTACAATTAAATTACAATTAAATAATGCATATACTTATTTATCCGATAAAAACGGATTAAAAAATTTGGTAATAGATGTAATTGATAGATTAACAACCTTTGGCGATGCCGGTGCTTTATTACCCGATATGTTTGTTTTAATCGGACCAAGAATTTTAGATTATAGCGGTCTAATCAATCAATCGCAAATATTGGCATTATTGGATAATGAACTTACAAAAGTTTCAAATTCCGAAAATATTTTATTAATTTCGGCTCAAAAGGAATAATATGAAATTTTTTGAAGATAAAAAATTTGATTATATAATT
>DAINPX010000449.1:0-2704 GCA_036743235.1 Melioribacteraceae bacterium | reverse complement strand
AGGGGTAACAATTAATAAAAACTATATTTATTTGGCTGATGGAACAAACGGATTGGTTATTGTAAAAAATAATATTTATATTGATGATAGTATAATTTTAACCTCACCTACAGATAATGCTTATCTACGTGCAGGCGATAATATAAATATTACTTTTCAAAAGTCGGCAATGGTTGAAGCCGTAAAAATAGAGTACACTTTGGATAACGGAATTAATTGGAATTTAATTACCGAATATACCACTTCATCAAGTTTTGCATGGGAAATTCCCAATATTAATTCTACACAATGCAAAATAAAGGTAAGCAATGTATTAAACAATAATGTTAACGATATTAATGTTAATCCATTTACTATATATACACCATCATTAACATTAACTACGCCTAACGGAGGTGAAATATTCTTAAATCAAAGTAATGTTAATATTAATTGGATAAGCACAGGTATATCAACAATAAAAATTGAATACTCAATTGATAATAGTTCTAATTGGACAACAATAGCAACTAATATTTCGGCAACCGGAGGAAATTATATTTGGAACATTCCAAATATTTCTTCAAATCAATGTAAAATTAAAATAACCGAGCTAAACCATACACCTGCTCTATCAGACCAAAGCGACAATAATTTTACAATCAATTCCCCTACTCTAATTATTATAAAACCAAACGGAGGAGAATGGTGGTATGGAGGTGATACTGTTAAAATTGAATGGTTCACAAATTTGCAATGGTTGGATATTTCTTATAGCACGGATAACGGGAATAATTGGATTGATATAGATAGCAATGTAAAAGCTTTTACCGGATATTATAATTGGATATTACCGGAACTAAACTCTCTTAATTGTTTAGTTAAACTTAGTGATGCATTAGACGGCATCCCTTCTGTTCAATCTGCAAACGTATTTTATATTTTTCAAAGAGGAATAAAAATTACTCAGCCAATTGAAGGAGAAAATTGGACTGTAAGCACTGCACACATTATTAAATGGACAAGTATAAGCCAAATAGCAAATGTTAAAATAGAATTTTCAACTAATAACGGATTAAATTGGACGGTTTTATCTCAAAGCACGCCGGCAAACAACGGACTATTTTATTGGTTGGTACCAAATACGCCTTCACCAAATTGCAGAATTAGAATTTCGGATGTCTTAAATCCGGCAGACTCAGCAGGAAAAAAGTTTGTAATAAGCGGATCGCTTAATTTAAACACAACGTATTTAAGTTCATATTTTGATGACGGGACATATTTTGATGTATTTGTAAAAGATAATTACGCTTATGTTGCAAACGGCAGCAATTCATTAAAAATTTTCGATATTTCAGATAATCTTAACCCCATAAAGTTATCTTCTTTTCCTCTACAATCTCAGGGGCGTGGAATTTTTATTAAAGATAAAATTGCATACGTTTCGGAATATGATAAGGGTTTAAGAATTATAGATGTTCAAGATAATTCCAACCCGGTTCAAATAGGTTATTTTAATACTCCGGGATATTCAACTAAGACAGTAATAAAAAATAATTATGCGTTTGTATCCGATTTAACAAAAGGTTTAAGAATTTTAGATGTTCAAAATATTAGTTCAATTACCGAAATTGCCTCATATACTCCAACAAATTGGGTTATTAGTTTAGATATTAAAAACGATTTTGCTTACCTCGCAAATTATGATGGCGGTTTAAAAATATTAAATATTAACAATCCGATAAACCCAATAGAAGTCGGTTCTTTAACAAACTTAGGAAATACAAGAGATATTAAATATTATGATAATCACGTATATATCGCATCAGACCCACTGGGTTTATTAATAGTTAATGTCGAAAATCCTGATGCTCCTTATTTGGTTAAGTCTTTAAATTTAGGTCAATCTGCTTTGGGTATTGATATTATTTACCCATATGCGTATGTTGCTTGTGCCGATTTGGGTGTTAGAATAGTAAATATATCTAATATTAACAGTATTTTTTTAGAGGCATATTATAATACGCTAAATTCCGCAAGCGATATTTTTGTAAAAACAAATATTGTTTATACTGCAGATTATCAAGGCGGATTACAAATTTTTAGAAACGACTTACCCGGAGCAATTCCTGTTGAACTAACATCATTCTCCACTTTTGTTAATAATAACACAATAACTATTAATTGGGTAACTGCAACAGAATTAAACAATAAAGGTTTTTATTTGGAAAGGAAGAAAAATAATGATGCAGATGAACCAGACTTTAAAGAAATTGGATATATTGAAGGAAAAGGGAACTCGACAGAAATAAACAAATATACTTTTACTGATAAAAACTTATCATCAGGTAAATACTCTTACAGGTTAAAACAAATGGATTTTGACGGAACAGCAAATTATTCCCAAGTAGTTGATGCGGAAATAGAACTTCCGCAAAATTTTGAATTATCCTACAACTATCCAAACCCGTTTAATGCCTCAACCAATATCAATTTTTCCATACCAAGCGATTGTAACGTTTCTATTATAATTTATAACATATTAGGCGAACAAATTAATAATATTAGTTTTGGAAATTTGAGTGCAGGATATTATAATCACAAATTTGATGCCTCGTTATATTCAAGCGGTGTTTATTTTTATACAATAATTGCGAAAGAAATTAATAAAAATAATAAATTTACCAAAGTAAGAAAAATGGTTTTATTAAAATAAAATATTGTT
>DAINPX010000448.1:0-2713 GCA_036743235.1 Melioribacteraceae bacterium | reverse complement strand
ATAATCTACCTATAGTTTATTTTTAGTTTACGTTAATCGGTAATTGATATTCCAAACCGTTACTATTATTTAAAAAGTTAATCTCGCCAAATAATTTTGTTCCCTCCGGTAATTTTAACTCGGGTAGTTTATAATCCAAAGTTAAAGTTTCGGTAATAGAAGGATATAACATTACCCCTTTTCTATTTTTTGCCTTTACCGTTACATTAATAGTTTCGGCAAAATATGTTTTTTCTGTAATTAATACAGTCAATTCACCTTCTGCATGCGTAAATCCGGGAATTAAAGCTAACTTATATTCGCCTTTTCCGTCAGTTACCGAAATCTCTCCTTTTCTGTAACTCAATCCGTCTTTTTCTATTGCAATACCCTCTTTATTGTATATCATAACCGCAAAATCGGTTATTTTATTAAAGTTTTCTTTTGTTAATTCTATTTTGAAACTTCTTTCTGCTTCTCCTTCTTTTAATTCAAAAGGAGCAGTATAATAATCTTTTCCTTTTATTGTTACATAATAACTTTTTTCGTATCCTAAAATTTTTCCTTCAAGACCGAAAATAGGGGTATTATTAAATCTATTTATTACGTCAATAGTCTTTTTGTTTGAACAAACAACCGGTTTATCAACAACATTAATTCCGCCAAACTCGATGTATAAATTGTAGGTTGAAACATTTTTTGCTAAAAAGCTACTTTCTACAACAACTTCATAAACACCGGGCTCTAAGTTAAAGTAATTACGTTCTAATTGAACATAATCTTTTTCACCTGTTATTGTTTGGGTAACATCAAGCTCTTGACCGTTCGGAGCATGTAAATCAATTCTTCCGCTTAAATACTTACCGGGTGTAGAATATAATTTTAGTTTCATGCTTGTTGCACCTGCAGGTACGTTAACAAAATAACGTTTATACATCGCTTTATCAACCGTTCCCGTAAATGTTTTTCTATAACTATTTTCTGCAGTAAATTCTTCGGGAATTACTACCGTAGCCATCATTTCAAACTCTACATATTTATCGCTTCCTTCTCTGTAAGCTTTAATTTTTCCGTTATACATACCGGGTTCTTTCATTTTATTCTTATCAAAACGAACTACAACATTTGTGGCTTGTTCGTTACGAATGTAAGTTTTTTTCTGTACAGGAATTAACCAATCGCTATCGCTTTCCAAAACAAATACACGATAGAATTTATCTTTTCCGTCAAATTTATTTCTTTGCACTGTATAAGTAAAAGTTTCATTTCCCGTAATAAACGAACCGTTACGTAAATAAATATTAGATGCTTTCCCATCCGGCATATTAGGGCTAACAGCAGAAATCTTATAAGTTTCAAACTTTTCGATTTCTCCGTTTTTAATATATTTCTTTAATAGTTCGTAAGCTTTATCTGCATTAATATAACCTGCTCCCTGATCAATTGAAGCATATTGATTCCAACGAGTTGCCGATTCTCTTATTGCTTTATATAATAGTAACGAAGGAACTTTTACATCAGGGAATTCAACTTTTACTGCACTCATTAATAAAGCCATAACTCCGGCTGTATAAGGAGAAGCCATGCTTGTACCCCAAAATCTATCGTTATCGCCCCAGTTTGGTACTGTTGAAGTACATGCACCCGGCGATACAATATCCGGTTTACTTACTTCGCCACCGCGTGAACTAAAATATAATATAATATCGTTATCAATTAAAGCACCGTATAAATCGTTCCCAACTTCTTTGGTTAAAACCGCTCCGGATGAAAAAACATTATTGGACGCAGCAGGTAAACCACTTGTAGAAATTCCCGGTCCTTCGTTTCCGTTAGATACGGCAATATATAAATAAGGATTTTCTTTAACTAACTTATCAATAAATTTTTCCATTTCGCCGTAGCCTTCAATTTCGCTACCAACGCCAAAACTCATATTAATTACACAAGGAGTTTTAGTTTCTTTACTTAATTTATCAGCATATAAATAAGCTTTTTTCATACTTTCGGTTACGGTTGCGCCGCCCGAAAAATTATTATTTCCTAATTTACAACTAATAATTTTAGCACCGGGGGCAACACCTTGCAAACCGACTTGTCCTATATTATTACCTGCGGCAATTCCCGCAACATGCGTTCCGTGTCCGCCGTCATCAAAATGGAAATTAACTAAATTTAATTCGGGAAAAATATTTAAGCCCATATAAAGTTTTGGTAATTTTTCGCCGTTTGCAATACAAAATGCGTCTTGTTTTTCACGATAGTTACGTAACGGTTTTTCGTCAGCCAGATCCCCGTTGCAATTTGTATCAAAATAAACTACCCAATAATTTTCATTTCCTTCTTTTACTTTAAATGATACAAAGTAAAAAACATCATCGGTTTTACCGTTCCCGTTAATATCTTTAATTCCTGAACCGGAGTTTTTCCAAAAATCTTCTTTTACAGCACCAATAAAATATTTATCATCTTCAGCTTTTAACGATAATTTATCGGCACCTAATACGCTATATTTGTTGGCTTCGTTTTCAAAGTATTTTTTACCATCCTTATTTTCAATATCGGCTTCAAAATACTTAATATCGCCTTGTTCGGTAAAATCTTGTACATCAACTACTTTAACTTCTCCTGTACTGGTTTTTGTAAGTCCTTCGATACCCATATCAACTCCGGTATCAAAAACGAATACATAAACTCCCCTACCATCAAATTGGGGATATTTTTTTAAAAAGTC
>DAINPX010000447.1:0-2725 GCA_036743235.1 Melioribacteraceae bacterium | reverse complement strand
TCAACTCTTTCGACTGTAGTTTTATCGCGTGGGGCTCTAACCTCGGCAGGGTGCTATTTTATTCCAAATGTAAAAGTAAATGCTAAAGCAATTGCAACTAATACAGTACCAAGCGGAGCTTTTAGAGGCTTTGGAGGTCCTCAAGCAGTTTTTGGAATTGAAATGCTTATTGAAAAAATTGCATTAGAATTAAATCTACATCCCTTGGAAGTTAGAAAAATTAATTTAATTAAACAAGGAATGGAAACAATAACTTCTCAAACTCTTAAATACAGTGTTTCCTCAACTCTTACTTTAGATGATGTTCTTAAAATAAGCAATTATGAAAATAAATATGCAGAATATAAACAAAAGAATAAAATTATTGTTGATAAATTGAAGAAAGGTGAATATCCCAAATTACAAAAGAATGATAAATTAAAAGGAATTGGAATAGCTTTATCTGTTCACGGAGCCGGTTTTACAGGTACTGGAGAAAATAAAATACACGGTAAGATTAAGGTTAAAGTACATTCTAACGGTCAAATAGAAATATTTACAGCTCAAACCGAAATGTGACAAGGCGAAAAGACCACATTTAGAAAAATTTTAGCAGATGCGTTATCTATAAGTATTAAAGATATTCAATTATCAGAAGTAAATACCGATTTAGTTCCGGATAGCGGACCAACAGTAGCATCACGCTCTACAATGGTTATAGGAAGTTTATTAGTAGATGTGGCTACAGAGTTAAAATCCAAAATAATAAATATTATTAATGATGAATATAGATTAAATTTTGAATATAAAGAAGGTTATTTCTATTCAGGTGATGTTGTTATTCCATTTACCGAAGGTGCAAAAAAACTTGACGGACAGATTATATTTAAGGAGTATTCACACCCGCCTTTAATTAAATTTGATGATATAAACTATTTAGGAGATGCATATCCTGTTTTTTCTTGGGCTGCAAGTGTCGCAGAACTTGAAGTTGACCCTATTACGTTTGAATGCAAAGTAACAAATTTTTATACATCACATGATATAGGAAAAGCAATAAACTACAACCAAGCTGTTGCTCAAATTGAAGGTGGCTGTTTACAAGGTATTGGATATGCACTATATGAACGGACTGAAATAAAAGATGGTAAATTTGATGTGAATGGTTTTAACGATTATATTGTACCTACTTTGACCGATACACCTAATTTTGAAGTAAATATAATTGAAAATTATTATCCATTTGGACCTTTTGGAGCAAAAGGATTGGGTGAATTACCATTAGTTGGTGCACCACCGGCTGTTGCTTCAGCTTTTTGGATGATATTTGAAAAAGAATTTAATAAAATTCCGATATTGCCGGAAGATATTTATAGAAGAGTTATTTTAGAGGCATAAAATGAAAATTGAGTTTACATTAAATAATAAAAAAGTTAGTATTACCACTAATCCTAAAACTAGATTGTTAGATTTATTAAGAGATGAATTTGAACTTATAAGCATAAAAGAGGGGTGCGGAAAAGGGGAATGCGGTGCATGTACGGTATTTTTAGACGGTAAACGAGTTAATTCATGTTTAATCCCTTCATTTCAGGTTAATGGTAAAAAGGTAGTTACATTAGAATTTGTTAAAACTTGGGATACTTATAAAATGCTCGAAAATTCATTTCTTGAAAAAGGAGCAGTACAATGCGGTTTCTGTATTCCCGGGTTTATTATGTCAACAATCTCACTTTTTAATGAATCGAATGAATTATTAACTAAAACGAGAATAGAAGAAGGATTAGGAGGAAATATTTGTAGATGTACCGGTTACTCTAAAATAATTGACGCCATATATGCTTTTTCTGAAGATACAAACTTTATCTCAAAATTAAATTCGGATTTTAACTATGAAAACCGATAATGGTATTAAAGTTATCCAACCAAAAAATTTAACAGAGCTTGATGAAATTTTGTTAAATACAAGTACAGAGTACCAATTTATTGCAGGCGGAACAGATCTTTTAGTTCAAAATAAAAAATGGCTACAATACAATAATATTATTGACCTTAAAAGTATTACTCAAATATCGGAAGAAATATTTGTTAAAGATGATTTTGTTTATATTGGATCTGCAACTAGTTATACCGATATTATTAATAACAAATTAATTAAAGAAAATTTTCCAATACTTATCTCAAGTTTTAAACAAATCGGTTCTGTTCAAATTCAAAATCGAGGAACAATAGGCGGAAATATTTGTAATGCTTCACCTGCCGGCGATTCTCTTCCTGTGCTATCTGTTCTTGACGCCGATTTATTGATTGGACCTAAAGAGAACGGAAGTTTTAAGGAAATACCTTTAAATAGTTTTTTTACCGATTTTAAGAAATTTAAATTAGATAAAAACGAATATATTGCTTTTATCAAAATAAAGTTGAATAAAAATAGGAATTTCTATAGTTTTTTTAGAAAAGTGGGACAGCGATATTCAATGGCAATTAGCAAAGTTTCATTGGCTTTAATAATGGAATTACAAAATAGTACAATTAATTTTGTTAGAATTAGTACAGGAAGTGTTAAACCGTATATTAAAAGAGAGTATGACGTTGAAAATTATTTATTTGGTAAAATAAACGATTTAGATACTATTGAGGAAGCTTCTAAGATTATAAAACAAAATATTTTACCTATATCAGATATCCGGTCAAATAAACTATTCAGAGAGTATTTAATAGGTCAATTATTAAAAGAAGCATTAAT
>DAINPX010000446.1:0-2727 GCA_036743235.1 Melioribacteraceae bacterium | reverse complement strand
TATTAAATTCAAAGTTAAAATCCTTAATGCATTTTATCCAGCCTATATTATAATCAATTAAAAACTTTACATATCTTTTTTGCAAACTATCTATCAAAACTTCATAATCAAAGTTATCTCTAATTGTTTCATATACGGAAAAATCGGCTGATATTTCCAATGCTTTCCTAAAATAAGTATCTATTAAATAAAATGTTTCGGTATATTTTATTATATATTCTTCCGGTTTATTATACGTATAACCGTCTGATGAATTTAAAATAATATTAATGTTTCCGTAATGAATTAAGAACTTGATAAAATAACCTAATTCGCTTCTACTTTCTATTAACTCGTAAAGTAAATTATTAAGTGTTTTTGTAGTTCCGCCCGGATTATATTCAATATCTTTAATTATCTTTTTAATAATATTTATTATAAATTTATTAGTATAATAACCGTATTTTTGGTTAACACCGTAATGTTCCAATATTTTTACTTCGTCTATTTCGCTTGCCAAATTATCCCAAACAAATTCCAACTGTTTTGAAAGAGTTGTGTGTTTTTGCCAATCGTTAAATAATGTTACTATTCTATCTAAATATTTAAGATCCTTTATGTTATATCTAATAAAATATTTATCCGGATTATTTTTATAATCAACATTCTTTAATGTTTTATCGTTTGTTATAGTTTCTTTTTTAATGTTTTTGGTTAATATGTTATATTTTATCCTAATAGCCAAAGACTTAAAAAGCTCGGGAGATAACGCTATTTCTTCATATCTATTATCTTCAGCCAGTCCAAAATAAGTATTAATTATATTTGCAACCAAAGATTCCGAATTTATTTCTTTTATCTTTTCAATTACTTTATCGGCATTATTATCTAAAAGGCTTGTTATCAGTCTTATAATTAATAAGGTATCGTCTTCCACTTCGGGTGCATTTAATAAGCAGAATACCAATCCTTTTTTTAAATTGGTTTCGTTAAAATTTATATCGTTTAATATTCTTGCTAAAATGGTTTTGTGTTTTTTTACCTTAAGATATTTAATATATTTTTTAACCAACGGTCTATTGGTATCGCTTAAATTAAATTCTTTTATTAAATTTTCCGTTTCGTCCAAATACAAGGTTTTGTTTGCAACAAGTATATCCAATAAAACAAAATTTTTTCTATCTTCTCCTTTTGGCTCACTTGTAGTAAAATATAAAAATACCTTGCTGTTTTTCAGTTCGGTTTCCAATTTATATTTTAAGGTAAAGAAATTGTTTTCGCCTTTTATTAATATTATTTCCCCTGCGTCAAAGTTTTCCGTTTCGTTAATATATTCTTTTTCCGCATCAAAAAAGAACAGAACTTTTAATTTCGGAAATCTCTCAAAGTATTCAATAACTTTTTGGTTTAACATGATTTTATTTCGTAAATTATTTAATCTTGGTTAATATATCTTGAAATAGTGCATAGTTTGCGGTTACACCGTCATCCAAATCAAATTCTATTTGCTTATCTGCATGATTCTTTATCAATAACTCATAAGCACTGCATTCTATTTCTTCACTCCGTAATTTATCCAATAGTTTATCTTCGGCGGGGGTACGTGTTTTTTTACTTAATTGCTCAATATTGTTGCGTAAAAAACTTAAATGCCTTAATAAATAGTTGTTGCGTATTTTTTGTATAGTATATTTATTCATTCTATGCATATAAACCAACACCTTAAAAGAACCGCCGGAGGAGGAAAAAACCCAATAAATAGGTTTTTTTTGATACATTTTATAATGATATTGCCAAAACTTATCGGTTAAAAACTTATCCATATCCGTTTCCAAACATTCATTTATAAAATTAATGTTTTCGGTTATGGTATCTGCACCAAAAGATGCTTCCAAAAAATTGCGCATTCTTACGGTAATATCATCACTAAAATTATAACCGGAGCCCATTAAAGGTATTACTCCGTCTTCATCAGGCATAAAATGGTTTGGGTTTGGCTCGGTATCTCCGTAAACAATTTTGTTATATTCGGTTAAGCTATCCCCTTGGTTGGCAAGTATAAGCCCTTCTTTATATAGGCTATACCTGCCCATCATACAACCAATTGCATAACTTAAAAACTGTTTTATTATTTCGTCTTTCTTAAATATCAGTTCGTTGTTCTCGTTAATGTAAGTTATGTCTTGTAAAATGGTTACCTCTTTTAAAGGTACATCGGGGGTTAATTCGTCTTGCAAACCGTATATTTCTATAAATATTCTATTTAATTCTTCTTCGTTTTTGTGTAAGGTAAAAAATTGTTCTGTCCAATAATCTTTAATTTTAGCATAAACTTCTCTCAAATAATCCGACTGTTTAAGCCTTAAAAACTCACTGTGATTAAAATCCCAGCTTGTTTCTTTTACATCCCAATCTGTTTTTGTAATACAAATGTTTTCTTGAGCTATTTTTATAATATATTTCTGCATATCGGTATTACAAAAAATTACCGGTAAATTAGAAATATTTCCTACTTGGTAATTCATAGTGGGATTTTGGACTAACAACAATCTAAAAGTTATTTTAGAATTTAGAAAAGCAAAAAGATAATTTTTATTCTCTAACTCCATAAAAACTGAGGATCCACCAACATCAAATAAATACCCTACAGGTGTAAATCTAATACCAAAAGAACCGCTACTAACAAACGACCAGGAAAAAGAACCCCTAAAATAATAACCTTCATTTCTTATCACCGATCCTCTAAAA
>DAINPX010000445.1:0-2736 GCA_036743235.1 Melioribacteraceae bacterium | reverse complement strand
TATCTTTGATTTCGTCATTAATCTCGTTATAAATACTATACACAAATTCGACATCAAAAAAAGAACCTTTAACTACTCTCTCTAAAAATCTAGGGTTTGCTTCAGAGGTTAATCTATCAATGCTGTTTTCAGGTTTGAATTCAGTAAACGTTAATTCCGAATCTAATTTTTCCCATTTATCAATTGTTTGTTTATCCGGAAAAGCATCTCTAGTAGTTAGGCGAGTGGGACCACCCTTAGTATCATCTTTAAAATTTCCAAAAATTCTGCAAACTTCGTCATGAATATCGTCCGATTTATGTGGTTTACCATTTGTTACTTTACCGTTAGCAAATTCAAGTAACATTCTCATTTTTCCTTTAATGGAAGATCCAGGAATATAAGGATAATTGGTAAAAGGGTCCCTAATAACCGGGCTATCTACACCACCAATTTCTAATTTTTCTTTACTACCGCCAATATGTAAGCCGGTTAAAACTTCAATTTTACCTTTTAAAATTACGTTTGCTAAAAATTCATATTTCATATTATTTTCTCCTTTATTATTTATCTTTTCCACCAAAGAATTTATGATATGCAACAATAGTTTCAACTATACTTATTAAATTTGAAACACTTTTTACTTGATTTTGTGAATTAATGGAACAATCAATTGCTTTACTTAATAACTCATAAAGAGGTTTTACATTCTTTACTCTTCCTGTTGCATAAGCAAGTTTAGGTTTAATTAGTATTAAATCGGTTTTAATATCATCATCAATCTTATTATTAGTATTGTTTTTATTTTTTAGTTTTGTTCTAATTGAAATAATTGCCGAATAAATATTTCGAACTTGAGAGGTTCTTATGCCGGTTGAAGTATTGGCAAGAGTTTTACCGAAACTTTCGCCAATCGAATTAATGTCTTCAGGTTGTAAAAGAGCCAAATCTTTTACGTTTGTCAAGTCTTTTAAAGCCATGTTTTCTCCTTATTGTTTTGAATTTCTATGTTTTAATATTATATATGTAGCCGGTATTATAAAATTTTTCAAATATTCTTGTGAATCTTCTAAAATCAATTTGCCTAACAATTTAATTTTTTTATTAGCCTTATTAGGGTCTGTTTTTAATAATTGAATTTTATTATTATCTATTTTCCTTGGGGCTTTGGCAAACAGATATTTTATTAATGCAATTTTTTCAAAATATTTAATGTTAATTTTTGTAGGATCTTCATAAATTTCATTAGTGATTTGTAGTATTCTGTGGATAAATGATCGATTAACATTTTCATCTGGATTTTTGCTAATAACTAGTTGTTCCAATTCTTTACCGTAAAGTAAATACTTGTTAAAACTATTCCATTTAAATTCTTTACCAAAAGCACTAATACAGTCTTTATCATCAAAACTATGTTTTGCTTTTTCTTCTGCTTCTCCCGCATAACGGGCAGCTTTACCAATGGGGTAGTTGCCCTTGCTTACAAATAGTCCGCCACTAATAGTTATATTATTATTATTACAAACAAAACGGGTAAATTCTGTTCTCAATTCTTCTGCGAAACCTATTGAATTAATCCAAGAACCAACTACAAATAAGTCATCACCACCGCTATAAGTAATATAAATTCCCCATTTTTTTGCAATTACATTTAAATAACCGCAAAAAAACAGATTGAACATGCGTGATAGTGAAACTACACGGGTTAATGTTTTTAGATTATTTCGGTTTTGCCTTTTTTCTAATCCGTTACTAAAAATAGACCCTAAATTATCTACGTCCATTCGTAAAGTTCCCAATAATGGATACTTTAATAAATCTTTATTCGTATTGGTCGCTTCGTAATTTAATTCGGCAATTTGTTCAAATTCTAAAATATTTGTTCCATTTTTAGGGACTTCGGTTCCAATAAACCGATAACCTAAAGTAACTGGAAAATTGCTATTGATTTGAAAATTATAAATATCCGTATCGTTTATTTTTAGAATTCTGAAAGCCGAGATGCTTTCATTTGCTAAAGAGTCAATTAAGTTAATTATTTCTTTTTGTTTTTCTACAAATGCCCAATAAATATTAAATTTAGAAAAAGGAATATAAAATACATCTTTTCCTAGTTTAATTTTTTTATCACTACTAACGTTAATTTGAATAAGATATTTTGATTTAGGAATTATCTTTCCTATATTTTCAAAAAGCTTAGATAATCCAAATAAGTTTTTTTCATATGTTGAACTAAGAGATTTGTAAACTAGATCATCTTCATAATTTATTTGGTCTTTGTATTCAGTGATATCAAACTTATCTAAATCATAATTAAAGATTTCATCAATAGCTTCAAAACTTCTTTGTTTTTTAGCTTTTTGTAAACGACTTGAGATAGTATTATACCATAAATTAAAATTTGTATATAACTCCTCATCGGCTTCAATGCTTTCTACAATTAAATTGAGCTCTCCTTTGTATTGTTTATAAAACCAACTCTGGATGTTTTTAATTTCATTCTTTAAAATATTTTTATTTACTTCATTATTTGGAACTAATATAACAAAATGACCACCTCCGTTAATTAAAATATTAGCTCTAGTAAGCCCAAATAATTCTAAAAACCTCTCTGCAAATGTATCTGTTAATATGCTTAGATAAAAAGATTTTCCACGTAATCTTTTTCCCAATCCTTTCGTACTGTTTTCAACCGGTGATTGCTCAGAATAAATAAAGTTCTGAATTCCGCTTATATCTGCTGCTATAATCAAAAAA
>DAINPX010000444.1:0-2745 GCA_036743235.1 Melioribacteraceae bacterium | reverse complement strand
GATAACAATATACGAAAATTAAGGTTTGAAAATAACGAGATGACTCAGCAAGAACTTGCCGATAAAGTGGGCGTAACGCGTCAAACAATAGTTGCAATTGAAAATGGCAAGTATTACCCAACGTTAGAACTTGCATTTCGTTTGTCATTAGTATTTAATTGTTCATTAGATAAAGTGTTTGTCCTTAAAATTGAATAAAGTATGGTCTATTATGATTATTTATCAAATACTAAAAAATCTTATTCTAATTTTAGTTTTTATTAATAGAAAAGCAATAGTTTGGATTAAAATAATATCTATTTTAACTATAAATTATTTGGATTAATATGCAAAGTAAGATGTATTTTAAAAAAAGCTTTTTGAAGTGCGGAACATGTTCACAAGCAGTTTTTCATTTATTAAATAGTGAATTTGGAAATTTAAAAATACTTGAAGAAAAGGCATCTGACCCGTTTGCAGGGGGTTTGCTTAAAAAAGGCTACCAATGCGGAATGTTATGGGGTGGGGCTTTGGCAATAGGTTATGAAGCCGGAAGACTTTACAAAAATGACAATAAAGCAATTATTTGTGCAAGCGAAACAACTTTGTTAATGCAACAATCGTTTATAAAACATGCAAATAGTTTGGACTGTAAAGATATTAGCCAATGTAATTTTGAAAACAAATTAAGTTTTATAAAGTTTATAATTAAAACAATAAGTAGCGGATTTATTTTTAGCAAGTGTTTTAACTTGTTGGCAGATTGGATGCCAGAAGCTTTAAGCATTATTAATAAAAGTTTTAATAACAATATAAATATAGATTCATCTATTTATAACTGTGCTGTTCAAGTTGCAATTAAGGCAGAAGCAACCAGAGATGAAGCTATTGCCGTTTCGGGATTGGCAGGAGGTTTAGGTTTTAGCGGAAATGTTTGCGGTGTTTTAGGTGCAATAATATATTTAAGCAGTTTGAGATTATTAAAACATAATCCCGATATTAATTTCTCTGATTCCACAAATGAACTTGAAAAAATTATATTAGCATTTTTAGAAATAACAGACGGCGAATATTTATGTAAAAATATCTCAAACTGCTGTTTTGCTTCAGTTTCGGAACATTCAAATTTTATTTACAAGGGAGGATGCAAAATTTTAATTGAAAAATTAGCTAAAAAATCAGTTTACTAAAAATTAAAATAAAAACAAAATTAATTTGATTTTTTATCTTAGGTTACTTATAATTTAAAGTTTAAAACTTTTTGAATTACCGAAATGGATACCGAAGATAAAATAATAATACAAGGGGCAAGAGAGCATAATCTGAAAAATATTGATGTTGAAATTCCGCGAGATACATTTACCGTGATAACGGGGCTATCGGGAAGCGGAAAATCTACTTTGGCTTTTGATACTATATATGCAGAAGGTCAAAGAAGATATATCGAATCTCTATCTCCTTATGCTCGTCAGTTTTTAAATTTAATGGAAAAACCTGAAGTTGATTTAATAGAAGGTTTAAGTCCTGCTATTTCTATTGAACAAAAATCAACTTCTCACAATCCTCGTTCAACAGTTGGAACAGTTACTGAAATTTACGATTTTATGCGTTTGTTATACGCAAAAGTTGGTACAGTACATTGCTATAATTGTGGCAGACCTGTTGAAAGACAGAGCACGGATGAGATAATTGAAAACATAATGACCAGATTTGATAATAAAAAAATAATAGTTCTGGCACAGTTAATTAAAGGAAGAAAAGGTCATTATGAAGAGCTATTTAGTACATTAATGGATGACGGTTTCACCAAAGTACGTGTGGACGGCGAAATTAAAGAGATTTATGAAGGAATGAAATTAAGTCGTTATCAAAAACATGATATTGAATTGGTAATAGATAGAATTTTAGTTAAAGAATCTGCCGGTGTAAGGGTTAGGGAATCTATTGAAGTTGCGTTAAACCGTGGTGAAGGATTTTGTACGGTAAATTGCGAAAATGAAGATTTTATTTATAGCAGAATTTTTTCTTGCGGTCATTGTAATATTGGTTTTGAAGAATTTTCGCCAAATTCGTTTTCGTTTAACTCAGCTTACGGAGCTTGCCCCGAGTGTGACGGTTTAGGAGAAAAAAAAGAGATTGACCTTAATTTGGTAATACCGGATTATGAAAAAAATATAGCAGAAGGAGGCATTGTTCCCTTTGGAGAAAGAAGGGATATGTATTATTTTAATCAACTTGAAGCAATGTCAAAACAATTAAAGTTTTCATTATACGATAAAATTAAAAATATTCCTCAAGAAATTTTAGATATCATTTTATATGGATCTAAAAAAGCAACTAAATTTAAATATACTTTTGCAAGCGGAGTTACTACAAATTTGTCTTTAAGTTTTAGGGGAGTTTTTCCGTATGTCTGGGATTACTATAAACATACGAGCAGCGATAAAGTAAGAGAATGGGCTGAAAGTTTTATGAGCACGCAAAAGTGCAATTTGTGTAATGGAGAAAGATTAAAAAAAGAACCTTTAGCTGTAAAAATTTACGAAAAAAATATAAGCCAAGTAGCAGCATTATCTATAAATAAAGCAAAAGAGTTTTTTAACAATTTAAACTTTTCGGGACGACATAAAATAATTGCCAGACCGGTTCTGAAAGAAATTACCGAAAGGCTTGATTTTTTACTAAATGTAGGATTAGATTATTTAACTTTAGATAGAAGTGCTAAAACCTTAAGCGGTGGTGAAGCTCAAAGAATTAGACTTGCTA